>JAHWKQ010000089.1 GCA_019347785.1 Actinomycetota bacterium | reverse complement strand
GCCTGCTGCAGCCGGTCGCGCGCGTCGAGGCCCAGCACCACCGCGGACACGGCGAGCGCACCGCCCACCAGCAGGACGGCGGCCACCGTCAGCACAGCGCGGGTGCGCATGAGGGTTTACGAGACGCCGGACCCCCGGCCGAAGCGGGGGTCCGGATGAGCTGGGGGGCGCCCGGTCAGCGGCGGAACCTGCTCGCCAGGCCCGACCAGTTGAAGCCGACCACCAGGAGCGCGGCGGTGAGCAGCGCCACGATGGCGATCAGGGAGTTGGAGCCGGAGCCGCCGGCCTCGGCGCTGTCGAGCAGCGCCGCCTCGGCGAAGTCGGTCACCTCGTAGGAGTAGGAGATCTGCTGCTGCTCCCCGTCGGGCGTGACGGCCAGGAGCTCCTCGGTGTGCAGACCCGGCTCGGCGTCGGCGGGTACGCGCAGCCTGAGCACGAACCGTCCGGTCTCGTCGGCCACCGCGAGCGGCACGAGATCGACTGCGGACAGGCCCGACCCGCTGTCGCCGCCCGGCACGTCGCGCGAGGGCGCCGCGACGACCCGTGCGGGCTCCTCGGTGGGTGCGTCACCCACGAAGTCGTCCTCCTCGGCACAGCCCTCCTCGTCGAAGCGGATGCCGAAGATGTCGGCCCCCGCCGGAGCATCGCCCACGATGTGGATCTCGTTGCACGGCTGCGTGCTGGACACCGTCCCCTGGTCGTCGGGGTCGCCGCTCGCATCCTCGGTCGGGATGTCGTCGGGGTCGATCTCGCCGTAGGGACCCTCCTGGCCGAGCGCTGCGGGACCCGCGAGCAGCATCAGGCCCATGACGACGGCTAGAGCTGTGATGATCTTCTGCATCCGTTCCCCCTGCCCTCTCGTTGGCCACCGGGCGGTCTTGGTTGATGACGCCGGTTAGCATTGCACCCATTCGGCCGGCCCGTCCAGCACTCTGTCATCACGGCGGGTCGCGGCTTGACTCAACGGGGAAGGATGGCAGATGGCCGAGGCGGTCGTGTGCGACACCTGCCGCGCTGTCGGCGTCTCGGGAGCGCCGGAAACGCACCGCTGGCTAATGGTCCAGCGCCTCCACGGCGACCCCCAGTCCCACCACTTCTGCTCGCCGGCGTGCGCTTCGGAGTGGTTAAGTGCGCACAGCGCTCGCGCCCCTGTCGGCGCGACCCGGCCGGTCCCGGCCGATCCCGTGCAGGAGCCACCGCTGCAGCGATCGGTGCCGCGCCTGGCGAAGGTCGTCGCCGCCTCCACGCGCCCCGCGGTCGACGTGCGACGGCTCGACGACCGGCGCGGGCGCCGCCGCAGCCGGGGTTGACCCGGACGCTTTACGCGCACGCCGAGATCGGTCTACAGTCACTCGGCACTGGAAGGCGACGTGGGCCGCACGGCCCGACACCGGCACGCATGACCGGCTCGATGGGGCATTCACGAGGGCCGGGGGATGGAGCGGACATGGCAGGTAAGCGGATGGTGACCCGCCCGGCGGCCGCGGCAGCGGCCGTGCTGATGGTGCTATGGCTCGCACCTTCGGCACCAGCCGCCACGACGAGCGACGTCTTCGACTTCGAGGACCGGGTCGGCTTCGTCAACGCAGGTCTGGGCGAGCGGGCGGAGGGCTGCTTCCCCGACGACGCCGACGACGTCGTGGCCGTCGAGAACAACGAGCACGTGGTCGACGAGCCGCGCGCCGACATCCTCGAGCACTGCGTCAACTTCAGGGTCAACTCCCTGGAGCTGTCGGTGCAGTTGGAGGCGGGCGAAGACCCCGCCGGTGAGAACAACTGGATGGGATCGCTGCTGGGCTGGTTCATCGACACCGACGGCGACGAGCGCGGCGAGTTCTTCGCCCAGCTGTCCCAGAACCGCGCCGGCGAGGTCGAGGCCACGGTCCAGGACCGCTCCGACTCACCGGCCAGCCACGCCTGCGACGCCGATTGGAACTTCAGCGAGGGCCGCTACACCGTCACGATCGCCCACGGCTGCATCGGTGACCCCGACGACGTCGGAGTCGGCGTGATCCTGGTCTACGACCAGGCCGCCACCCAGCCCAGCGGCGTGGCGGTCGTCGACATCGCGCCCGAGACCACGCTCACCTCCGGCCTCGAGTCCGGCTTCCCCGAGGGCGTCGTGCGCCTGGCCGGGACCGACCGGGTCGCGACCGCGATCGACGCGGCGCAGGCGGTCTACGCCGAGGGTGAGGCGGGCGCCATCGTGCTGGCCCGCCAGGACCTGTTCCCCGACGCCCAGTCCGGCACCCCGCTGGCCATCCAGGAGGACGCGCCGATCCTGCTCACGCGGACCGCGTTCCTCGACGAGCGGGTCGCCGCGGAGATGCTGCGCCTGATGCCACCGGCCCCCGGCAACATCGTCTACATCCTCGGTGGCTTCCAGGCGCTGTCGCAGCAGGTCGAGGACGACGTCCGGGCGCTGGGCTACGAGGTGTTCCGCTACGCCGGCACCAACCGCTTCGAGACCGCCACGATCATCGCCGAGTTCGGGCTCAACGCACCGCCGACGGTCCTGCTCGCCGACGGCGGGGACTTCGAGGACAGCCTGCTGGCCGGTGCGGCGTCGTACGCGGCGGCGCACGAGGACCCGTTCCTGCCCCAGCCGGACGCCCGCGCCCTGGTCGCGGCGGTGCTGCTCACCGACCAGGCCACGATGCCGCCGGCGACGCAGCAATACCTCACCAACAACCCGCCCGCGGCGCTGTACTCGATCGGCCAGGACGCCGCCGTCGCGGGGCAGAACGAGACCGCCGAGGTGTTCGGCCAGGACATCTTCGGCACGGCGCTCGCGGTCTCCGACGCGTTCTTCCGCGGCCAGCCGCCGATCGTGGGCATCGCCACGGTCACCGACTTCGCCGACGCCCTCACCGGAGGGGCGATCATCGGCGACCCCGACGTCGGCCCCGGCCCGATGCTGTACACGTTCCCCGACGACCTGCCCGACTCGGTCGCTGAATACCTGGCGGCCCGCGCGGACGTGATCCGCACGGCCATCATCTTCGGTGGCCAGCGGGCGGTCGACGACAACGTGGCAGCGGAGGTCGCAGCGGCGATCGCCTGACCACCACCCCAGAGCCCCGCCGGTCCCCCCCGACCGGCGGGGCTCTTCCCTTCTCCTCGGCGATCGCCCGAGGATGGAGCCCATGGAACTGCGCGCCGACATCATCACCCTCGCGGTGCCCGACCTCGAGGCCGCGAACTCCTACTACGTGGCCGGGCTCGGCTGGGAGCCCGCCCTGTCCATCCCCGGTGAGGTCACCTTCCTCCGGGCCGGAGCCGGCCGGATGATCGCCCTCTTCGGTCGGGGTGACCTCGCCCACGACATCGGCACCGACGACCCGCCAACGTTCGACCTCGGCCACCTGTGCACCTCCGAGGCCGACGTCGACGCCACCGTCGAGACCATGACCGCCGCCGGCGCCACCGTGCTGAAATCGCCGCAACGCGCCGACTGGGGCGGCTACCACGCCTACGTCCAGGCGCCCGACGGCACCGTCTGGGAGATCGCCCACAACCCCGGCTGGTCGGTCGACGCCGACGGCCGGGCGCACATCGGCCCAGCCTCCTGACGCGCCGCAACCGCCCGACGCGGACAGCGGCTCGCGTTTGACCGGCCGCGAGGGCGGCGCTACGGTAACGGCTCTCGGGTCAGTGGCCCGAGGCGTCGAGATCAGGGGAAGCCGGTCGAATTCCGGCGCTGACCCGCAACCGTAGGCAGGCCGCAGGGGCGGCAGGCGAGCCGGAGCACCTGATCTTCGAAGGTGCAAGGCTCTTACCGTCGAGGTCTACGGGCGGAGCCCATGGTCCCCGGCATGACGACGTCTGGCGGTGCTCGTGGGTCCCGCTGGGCCCCCAAGCAAGGAACGTCGAACATGCCGGTCTCCTCCCGCCCCGCGTGGCGGCTGCTGTCCTTCCTGCTGTGCTCGCTGGTCGCCTCCGCGCTGCTCGTCGGCGCGCCCACCGCGGCCGACGCCCAGCCCGACCCCGACGAGGTCGAGGCCGAGGCGGCCGCCTGGCTCGCCGCTGCGCATGCCGACCGTGAGGTCGTCACCGGCGGGGCGCTGGCCGACCTGATCTTCGCGCTCACGGGCGCCGTCGCCGAACTCGACACGGTCCCCGCCGCGCTGACCGACCTGGAGGCGGTCGCCGCCGACTACGTCCGCCCCGCCGACGCCTTCGACGAGGGCCCGCTGGGCAAGACCCTCCTGGCAGTGCTGGCCGCGGGCGGTGACGGCAACGCGTTCGCGGGCCTGGACCTGGAGGCCGAGCTGCGCGCGCTGGTGCAGGAGGAGGGCGGGGACGCGGGCCGCGTCGGCGATGCCGACGTCTTCGCCCAGTCGCTGGCGGTCATGGCGTTGGCCGCGACCGAGGACGGCGCCCCCGCCGCGGGCACCGCATGGCTCGCCAGCCGGCGCTGCCCCGACGGCGGGTGGCCCTTTGCGCTGGAGACCGCCGGGGACGGCACCTCCGAGCCCTGCGCGCAGGGCGGCGCGGGCCACCTCGACACCACCGCGCTGGCCATCCAGGCGCTGCTCGCGGATCCGGCCGCCGCGGAGGAGGTCACCGGCGCGACGCAGTGGCTCCTCGCGCAGCAGGGCAGCGCGGGCGACTTCGACGCCAACGCCAACTCCAGCGGCCTGGCCGCCCAGGCGCTGCGCGCGATGGGGCAGACGGACGCCGCCGACGCGGCCGCCGCGTTCATCGCCACGCTGCAGAAGGGCCCGGAGCACCCCGAAGCGGGGGCGTTCGCGTTCCGCGCCGACGACGACGGGTCGCTGCTGCTGGCGACCAGCCAGGGGCTCCTCGCATTCGGTGCGCCCGCCCTGCCGGCGCTCCAGCCACCGGCCGACGCCCCTGGCGGGGCGTGCGACGCGGACACCAGCGGCGTCACCGTGGTGGTGGACCTCGCCTTCTTCGACGGTGGCGAGGTCGTGGAGGGCTGCGCGCTGGGCGACCCGGCCTCCGGGTTGGACGCGCTGCGGCAGGCCGGCTTCGACGTCATCACCCAGCGCAGCGACTTCGGCGAGTTCGTGTGCGCGATCCAGGGGCGCCCGGAGCTCGCCTGCGACCAGCCGTTCGAGGGCCAGTTCTGGGCCTACTTCAGCGGCCGCCTCGACGGCGCCTGGGAGGCCTACGGCGTCGGCGCCGACACCTCCGACCCCGACCCCGGCGACGTGGAGGGGTGGCGCTACGGCGAAGGCGAGCCCCCCACCATCGCCGTGCCGGGCGCGGTCGTCGAGCGGATCGCCGGCGCCGGCCGCATCGCCACCGCCGTCGCCGCCAGCCGCGGCGCCTTCACCTCCGCCGGCGGGGTGGTCCTGGCCCGCGCCGACGGCTTCGCCGACGCCCTGGCGGGCACGCCGCTGGCCGCAGCGGTCGACGGGCCGCTGCTCACCACCTTCCGCGACGCGCTACCGGACGAGGTCGCCGGCGAGATCCAGCGGATCCTCGCCCCGAGCGGGACGGTCCACGTGCTGGGCGGCAGCGCGGCGATCGGCGAGGAGGTCGTCGCCCGACTGGAGGCGCTGGGCTACACGGTGGTGCGCGTCGCCGGCGCGGACCGCATCGCCACCGCGCTCGCCGTCGCCGACGAGCTCGCGGCGGTCGGCGGGTTCGCGCCGGGGGGCGAGGCCAGTGGGCCCGCGCAGGTGCTGCTCACCACCGGCACCGGCTTCGCCGACGCGCTGGCGGCCGGGACCGCCGCGGCCGCCTCTGGGGATGCGGTCGTCCTCCTGACGCCGGGCGCCGAGCCGCACCCCGCGGTCGACGGCTACCTCGCCGACCACCCCGACGCGGCGGTCATCGCCATCGGCGGGCCCGCGTCGCAGGCCTATCCCGACGCCGAGGCGGTGGGGGGCGCCACCCGCGAGGCGACCGCGGTCGCCGTCGCCGTGCGATTCTTCAGCGAGCCGACCGTCGTCGGCCTGGCGCGCCGTGACGACTTCGCCGACGCGCTGGCCGGCGGCGTGCACGTGGCCCGGTTGGGCGGCCCGCTGCTGGTCTCGCCGACCGGCGCGCTCAGCCAGGAGGCCGCGGCCTATGTCTGCGGCGCCCCCTCGGTGCGCGGGGGCGTGGTGTACGGCGGCGAGGCGGCGATCGCGGGTGACACCAGCCTGGCGCTGGCGCAGGCGGTCACCGGAGCAGCCTGCGGGTGAGCCGGGTCGCCGTCAGCGGCGTCGCGGCCGCCGCCCTGCTCGCGGCGGCGGTGCTGGGGCTGCTGGCCGCGCGCCCGGCGCCGGCGAGCGCCCAGTCTGGCGGGTGCCCGGAGCCCGACGGGGTCACCGTGGTCGTCGACTTCCAGACGCTGGGCCGCGACACCATCGTCGCCTGCGCGCCGGGAACCCCCACCAGCGGTTTCGAGGCGCTGACCCAGGCCGCCATCGCCTACCGCACCCTCACCAGCAACCCCGGGTTCCTCTGCCAGATCGAGGGGCTTCCGGCCGACGAGGACTGCGTCGACACGCCGCCCGCCGACGCGTACTGGTCGTACTGGCACGCCGAGCGCGGTGGCCAGTGGCGCTACGCCACCTCCGGCGCGGCCGGCAGGACGCCGCCGCCCGGCAGCGTGGAGGGCTGGTCGTTCTCCACCGACCCCACCGCCGGCGACCGCATGCCGCCGCGCACCCCTCCACCCGCCGCGCCCGCCGACGACCAGGGCGGCGCGGGGCCGACGGCGGGCAGCTCGCCCGCGGCCGAGCCCACCGCCGCGCCCGCACCCCCCGCCGTGCCGGACGCGCCGCCCGCCACCGGCGAGGGTGCCGACCAGCCCGTCGCGGCGCAGCCCACGGGCGAGGAGGCGACCTCCGAAAGTCCCGACGACCAGCCACCACAGAGCGCGCCGGCCGCGGCCACACCCTCGACCGCCACGCCATCGACGGCCACACCCTTGCCGGCCACACCCTCGCCGGCCACACCCTCGCCGGCCACGCCGACCGCGGCGCCGGCAGCGCGTCCAGGATTCGACCCGAGCGCCAGCGCCGTGCCCGCCGACCCGCCCGCCAGCGAAACGGGGGACGAGGCGACCGAGGTCGCGGTCGCCGCGAGCGGCGGGGTCGCCGCGCCCCTGGAGGTGACAGCCGAGGGCCCGCCGACCGGCGCGCTGGTCGGGCTGGGCGCTGCGGCCGCCATCTCCGCGGCGGCGTTGGTGGTCGTCAGCCGGCGCGGGCGCCGGGGCCCGTGACCGCCGCCCCGCCACGGCGCCTGCCCCGCAGCCTGCACCCGGGAGCGTGGTGGCTGTGGGCGTTGGGGCTGGCGGCCGCGGCGACGGCCACCACCAACCCGATCCTGCTGCTGCTGCTGGCCAGCGTCGTCGCGCTGGTCGTCGCCGCGCGCGGCGCCTCCCGCGAGGGCCTCCCCGGCTTCCGGTTGTACCTGGCGCTGGCGCTGCTGGTGGTCCTCGTCAGGATCGGCTTCCGCGTCCTGCTGGGCGGCGGGGTCGGCACGACCGTGCTGCTGCGCCTGCCGGAGCTGCAGCTGCCGGACGTCGCCGCCGGGATCCGCGTCGGCGGCGCCGTCACCGCCGAGGGCCTGGTCGCCGCCGCCAGCGACGGGCTGCGCCTGGCGGTGCTGATCGTCTGCGTCGGGGCGGCCAACGTGCTGGCCGATCCCCGGCGCCTGCTGCGGGCCGCGCCCGGGGCGCTGTACGAGCTGGGCACCACGCTGGTGCTCGCCCTGGGGATCGCGCCGCAGCTGGTGTCGAGCGTCGCCCGCGTCCGCCGGGCGCGGCGCCTTCGCGGCGACACCAGGCGCGGTCTGCGGGCGCTGCGGCCCACGCTGGTGCCGGTCATGGAGGACGCGCTGGACCGCTCGCTGCTCCTGGCTGCCGCGATGGACTCCCGCGGCTACGGGCGCCGCCGCCGTGACGTCCCGGGCCACCGCAGGCGCCTGGCCGCCGGGGCGCTGCTCGCCGGGCTCCTGGCCCTCACGATCGGCGTCTACGGGCTGCTCGACGGCACCGCACCGCGGCTGCTGGGCGCCCCGGCGCTGGCGGCCGGGGCGGCGCTGGCCCTGCTGGGGCTGCACCAGGCGGGGCAGCAGGTGCGCCGCAGCCGCTACCGCCCGCTGCCCTGGGGCGCTGCCGAGACCGTGGTCGCGCTGCTGGGGGTGGCGGCCGCGGTGGTGTTGCTGGCGGGGATCGGTGGGGACGGCGGCGCCCTGCACCCCTCGGTCAACCCGCTGGTGTGGCCCCAGCTGCCGGTGCTGCCCGCGGCCGCGCTGCTGCTGGCGTCCCTGCCGGCGGTGCTGGCCCCGCCGACGCCGCCCGCGGCGCTCGCGCCCACCGCCGCGGCGGGCCCGCGGGCACAGGTCG
>JAHWKQ010000279.1 GCA_019347785.1 Actinomycetota bacterium | reverse complement strand
CTGGCGACCGGCTCCGTGCTCCTGCTCGGCAAGGGGCGCAAGGAGCGCCTCGTGCCCCTCGGGGAGCCGGCGTGCCGGGCCTTGGAGCGCTGGCTGGACGACGGGCGCCGGGCCACCCTGGCCGCGGCGGCGCGCGAGGGGCGGAGAGGCGACACCGACGCGGTCTTCGTCGCCACGCGGGGCGGCCGGCTGTCGGCCCGGGAGGCGCGGGCCGTCGTCGGGCGCGCCGCGCGCGCCGCGGGACTCGGGACGGTCAGCCCCCACACCCTGCGGCACAGCTTCGCGACCCACCTGCTCGAGGGCGGGGCCGACCTGCGCAGCGTGCAGGAGCTGCTGGGCCACGCGGCCCCCTCCACCACCCAGGTCTACACGCACGTCTCCCGCCGCCACCTGCGAAGCTCGTATGAGCACGCACATCCTCGCGCGTAGCCCCCGGTCCGGGCGCCGCGGCGGATGACACAGTCCGAGGGTGCCCCGTCCGAGACCGCCTGGGTCTCGCAGGACCCCCAGGTGGTGGAGCTGTGGCGGCGCTACAAGCGCACCACCGACGCCGGTGTGCGCGAGCGGCTCATCCTGCAGTACTCGCCGCTCGTGAAGTACGTCGCCGGCCGCGTCTCGGTCGGCCTGCCCGCCTCCATCGAGCATGGTGACCTGGTCTCCTACGGCATGTTCGGGCTGATCGACGCCATCGAGAAGTTCGACCTGCACAAGGGCGTGAAGTTCGAGACGTACGCCATCGCGCGGATCCGCGGCGCGATCATCGACGAGCTGCGGTCGATCGACTGGATCCCGCGCAGCGTCCGCTCCAAGGCGAAGGAGATCGAGCGGGCCCTGGCCCGGCTGGAGGCCGAGCTGCGCCGAAGCCCCACCGAGCAGGAACTGGCCGCCGAGCTCGACGTCCCGCTGAGGGAGCTGCGCACCTGGTTGGCGCAGGTGTCGCTGACGTCGATCGTGGCGCTCGACGAGCCCTTCGGCCGTGAGGAGAACGAGCGGCAGAGCCTGATCGACACGCTGCAGGATCCCCACGCCCCCGACCCGCAGGCCAGCTTCGAGGACACCGAGGTCAGGGCCATGCTCGCCGAGGCGGTGAACCGGATGCCCGAGCGCGAGAAGACCGTCATCGTCCTGTACTACTTCGAGGGCATGACGCTGGCGCAGATCGGCGAGGTGCTCGGCGTCACCGAGTCCCGCGTCTGCCAGATTCACACCAAGGCCGTCCTGGGCCTGCGCGGCAAGTTGCTGCAGCGCGCCCACGGCTGACCCTTCGTCCACAGCCTCGCCCGGCCGCCCGCCGCACGCCGCACCGGGGCCCCCTACGGTGCGCGTGTGGGCCTCCTCCGCTTGCTGGCGCCGCTGGCCGCCGCCGCCGTCGTCGCGGTGACGCCCGCCGTCCCGGTCGCCGGGCAGGCGGCCCGTGGGGCGGCCGGGTCCCCGCAGGTCCGCCGCACGGGCGTCGTGCTGCCCGTTGACGGCCTCGTGAGCCGCCCCTTCGACGCCCCGAGGCACCCCTACGGACCCGGGCACCGCGGTGTGGACCTGACGGCGCCGCCGGGGACGCCGGTCCGCAGCGCCGCGGGGGGCGTGGTCACCTTCTCCGGGCAGGTCGCGGGCACGCGCTGGGTCACCGTCGCCCACGGAGGGGGCCTGGACACGACGTACGGGCGGCTGGCGCCGGAGGTCGCGGCCGGGCAGCGCGTGCGCGCCGGCCAGCGGCTGGGGCGGCTGGCGCCCGGCTCGGGCCATCTGGACTGGGGCGCGCGGCTGGACGGCCGCTACATCGACCCGCTGGGCCTCCTCGGCCGCTGGCGCGTGCACCTGGCGCCCGTGGCCTGAGCGGTCTCGCGGGCGGGATCCCCGGCGGCTATCCTCGACCCGTCCGGCCGTCACCGGGCCATGCCCGCTCTCGCCGGGCCGCGACGCGCCCCGTCCGTCGCGCCCCGTCCCGACCGGGCGCCGTCGGCGGCCGCGCCCACATCACACAGCGCGCACCGCGGGGCCCGCGGTCCCGTGTCCGCTCCGGCGGGCG
>JAHWKQ010000088.1 GCA_019347785.1 Actinomycetota bacterium | reverse complement strand
CGGAGGTGGACCGGTGAGTGTAGCGGCCCCCACCGCCGCCGGGCCCGGCGGCCCGGCTGTCGGTAGCGTGGGCGCTCGATGCCCGAGCTCCCCGAGGTGCAGGCGCACGCCGAGCGGCTGGCGGCCGCCTTCTCCGCCGCCCGGCTCGAGCGCTTCGAGCCGCTGTCGTTCACGGCGCTGAAGACGTACCGGCCGTCGCCGGACGCGGCGGCCGGCCGGGTGCTGGACGGTGTGGCCCGCCGCGGCAAGCACCTGTTGCTGGGATTCGCCGACCTGACCTTCGTCGTGCACCTCATGCAGGGGGGACGTCTGCGTCCCGTCGACGGATCCGCCGACGGCCGACGACGGCGGCCCCGCGGCGGCGTGGCGCGCTGGCGCTTCGCCGACGGGCGCGCCCTGCTGCTGACCGAGCGCGGCACCGAGCGCCGCGCCGGGGTCTGGGTCGTCGAGGGCGACCCGCTCGCCCAGGAGCCGTTGGCCGGGCTGGGGGCGGAGGCCGACACGGTCGACGCCGAGGGCCTGCGGGCCCTGGCGCACGCCCACCCGATGCGCCTGCACGGCTTCCTGCGCGACCAGTCGCTGCTGGCCGGTCTGGGCCGGCGGCTGGCGAACGAGGTCTGCCACCGCGCCCGGCTGTCGCCGTTCCAGCCGACGGCGCGCCTGGGCGCGCCCGGCTGCGCGGCGGTGGTCGAGGCGATCCGCACCGCCGTCGCCGAGGGCCTGGCCGCCGAGCGCCGCCGGGAGGACATGAGCGCGTCGGCGCAGCGCCCCGCCGCCGTGCACGGCCGCGCGGGGCAGCCCTGCCCGGTGTGCGGCGACGCGGTCCGCGCTGTGGAGTACCGCTCGTACACGGTCAACTACTGCGCGACCTGCCAGACCGGCGGCCGGGTGCTCGCCGACAACACCACCAGCAGGTTCCTGAAGTAGCCGCCCGGTGAGCGGGCCTACACTCGGGCGGGTGGCCGCCTCTTTGTGGACCGGATGTTCCTGCCCGTGAGGGCCGAGCGGCTGGGTCTTCTGCGCGAGCCGTCGCTCGCCGTGGCCCTCGTGATCGCGCTGGTCGTGGCGCTGGGCTTCGGCCTCGTCATCCCGGTCCTGCCGCTGTTCGCCCGCGACTTCGGCGTCGGGCTGTTCGCGGTCACGCTCGTCGTCAGTGTCTTCGCCGGCGTGCGGCTGTTGTCCAACCCGTACACCGGACCGCTGACCGACCGCATCGGCACGGCCCGGGCGGTCGGTTGGGGGGCGCTCATCGTCGCCGCCTCCAGCCTGGCCACCGCGGGAGCGCCCTCGTACTGGGCGCTCGTGGCGTTCCGCGGCGTGGGTGGCTTCGGCAGCGCGCTGTTCTTCAACGCCCTGCTCGCGCTGGTCATCCGCGCCGTGCCCGCCGACAAGCGGGGGGTCGCGGTGGGGATGCTCCAGGGCGCGTTCCTGTTCGGCATCATGTTCGGCCCCACCGTGGGGGGCCTGCTCGCCCAGCCGCTGGGCCTTCGCTGGCCGTTCGTGATCTATGCGGGCTTCTGCGGCTCCGCGGGGCTGGTGGCGCTGCGGTTCCTGCCTCGCCATGACATGCCCGGCGTCCACGCCGAGGCCGGCGGCGTCCCGGCGCCGCCCACGCACGCGCCCAGGGGGCTGCGCGCCACCTGGGAGACCGCCCGCGGGCTCTCGGCCAACCGGGCGTTCGCCGCGGCGCTGCTGATGATGGCCGCCTCGCGCTGGGCGGCCACGGGGGTGCGGTTCAGCCTCGTGCCCGTCTTCGGGGCCGAGCAGGTGGGGGCCGGCGAGGCCGTGATCGGCCTGGGCCTCGGGCTCGCCTCGGTCACCCACCTGCTGGTCGTCTGGCCGGCGGGACGCATCGCCGACACGGCCGGGCGACGGGCGCTGGGGGCCCCGTCATTCTTCGCCTTCGCCGCCGTCTCCGCCTCGATGGGCCTGGCCGGCACCGTGCCCGCCTTCCTCACGGTGCTCGGCCTGTACGGGCTGGCGACGGGGCTCACGTCGGTGACCCCGCCGGCCATCGTCGGCGACGTCGTCCCCGACGAGCGCACCGGCACCGGCGTGGGGGTGCTGAACCTCGCCGGGGACCTCGGCAGCGTCCTGGGTCCGCTCGTGTCCGGCTTCCTCGCCCAAGCCGCCGGCTACGCATGGGGCTTCGGGGCGTCGGCCGTGCTGCTGGCGGTCGGCGGCATCGCCGCCCTGCGCATGCGGGAGACGCTGCCCCGGGCGGCCGGCGCACATCCCTGACCCGGCGGACGTCGGTCCACCGCCCCCCTTCTCGGACGTCGGCCAGAGCCGGGCCGCACCGCCCTACACTCCCGTTCATGCTGGCTGATCTCGCCTACCGTCTGTACGAGCGGCGATTGTCGGCGGGCCTGCGCGGTGGCGCGCTGCCACGCCACGTCGGCGTCATCCTCGACGGCAACCGCCGGTATGCCCGCCAGCGGGGCCTGGAAACGGTCGTCGAGGGCCACCGTCAGGGGGCGCGCAAGATCCACGAGCTGCTCGACTGGTGTGACGAGCTCGGCATCCGCACCGTCACCCTCTGGCTGCTGTCGACCGACAACCTGCGGCGCGACGCGGGCGAGGTCGGCGAGCTCGTCGACATCATCGCCGGGACGGTCGAGCAGCTGGCGCACAGCCCCGTCAACAGCGACCGGGGCCTGCGCGTGACCGCCGTCGGCGCCCTCGACGCGCTGCCGGACCGGCTCCAGCGGGTGCTCAAGGAGGCCAACGAGCTCACCGCCGACCGGCACGACTTCCGGCTGCAGGTCGCTGTCGGCTACGGGGGGCGACAGGAGATCACCGACGCGCTGCGCAGCCTGCTGGAGGAGCGCCACATGCGCGGCGACACCCTGGCCGACGTGCTCGACGACCTCACGGTCGAGTCCATCGGGGAGCATCTGTACATCACCGGCCTGCCTGACCCCGACCTCATCATCAGGACGTCGGGCGCCATCCGCATGTCCGGGTTCCTGCTGTGGCAGTCCGCCCACAGCGAGCTGCACTTCTGCGACCCGTACTGGCCGGACTTCCGCAAGACCGACTTCCTGCGGGCGCTGCGTGACTTCCAGTCCCGCCACCGCCGCTACGGGCGCTAGCGTCCGGCCCCCCGACACCGAAGGCCGGCAGCCATGCCCGTGGACACGACCGACATCGACGGCCTGCTCGTCGTGCGCTGGGACACCTTCGCCGACGAGCGGGGCTTCTTCCGCCAGACCTATCAGGTCCGCGAGATCGCCGAGGCGCTGGGCCGCGACCCGGTTCTGCGCCAGGGCAACCACTCGCGCAGCGTCCCCGGTGTCCTGCGCGGATTCCACGCCGAGCCGTGGGACAAGCTCGTCTACGTCCCCCGGGGGCGGGCGCTGGCCGGGGTCGCCGACATCCGCCCCGACTCGCCGACGTTCGGCGAGGCGCGCACCTTCATGCTCGGCGAGCCACCGGAGGGACAGCGCATCCGGCTGTTCATCGCCGAGGGCCTGGCCAACTCGTTCCTCACCATGGGCGACGGACCCGTCGACTACCTGTACGACGTCAGCGACTACTGGCGTCCCGGCGTGCCCAAGCCCGCCGTGGCGTGGGACGACCCCGACCTGGGGGTCGACTGGCCCGTCGACGCCCCGGTCCTGTCCCCGGCCGACACATCCAACCCCACGCTGCGGCAGCTGTTCCCGGACCATCCCCGCTGGAGATGAGGACCGGCGGATGACGGTGATCGAGCTGGTGCGGCACGCGCAGGCGCACGGTCGTCGGCAGTGGGCGGGGCGCCCCGAACGGGAGCGCCCGCTCACCGGGGAGGGCCGCCGCCAGGCTGCCGCCCTGGCCGAGGCCATCGCCGCCGCCGGCGCGCCGGCCGCGCTGGTGAGCAGTCCGTATACCCGCTGCGTGCAGACGCTCGAGCCCCTGTCGGACCTCGTCGGCCGCGCCATCGACCTCGACGAGGGCCTGGGCGAGGCGTCGACCGTCCCCGTGCTCGACGGAGGCGACCCCTGGGTGGCGTCCGCCTGGCTGGGTGGCCGGGCCCTGGGGGTGGTCGGGCGCCTGGTGCGCCGCTTCGGGGAGCGGCGGGTGGTCGCGTGCTCGCACGGCGACGTCATCCCGGCGCTGCTGACCACCCTGAGCGGCCGTGACGGGCTGGAGCTGTCCGACGCGCGGCTGCCCATGTGCGGCCGCTTCGTCCTGCGCTTCGAGGGCGAGGGCTGCGTCGACGCGCAGGCCCACGGCACCCCTGGGCGCTGACATGGCCCACGACGTCGATGTGGCCGTCGTCGGCGGGGGCGCGGCGGGACTGAGCGCTGCCCTGCAGGCCCGCCGCCGCGACGCCTCGGTGCTGCTGGTCGAGGCCAACCGTCTGGGCGGCGACTGCACGTGGACCGGTTGTGTGCCGTCCAAGGCCTTGATCGAGCGAGCGGCGCAGCTGCAGGGGGCGCGCCGGCGCGGCGGCGCGCCGGGCACCGACTTCGCACAGATCATGGGCGAGGTGCGCTCGGCCGTGACGACGATCGCGCGCGACGAGTCCCCGGCGGTGCTGAGGTGGCACGGCGTCGAGTTCCTCGAGGGGGTCGCGACCTTCTCCGGCCCCCGCCGGCTGGACGTGGAGGGCACGCCCGTCACGGCCGGCGCCGTCATCCTGGCGACCGGCTCCGCGCCGACCCTGCCCCCGGTGGACGGCCTGCGCGAGGCGCGGCCCTTGACCAACGAGACGGTGTTCGAGCTCGCCGAGCTGCCGCCGCGGCTGGCGATCATGGGCGGCGGCCCCATCGGCATGGAGCTCGCCCAGGCCTTCGCCCGCCTGGGCAGTGCGGTGACGGTGCTCCAGCGACGCGGGCGCCTGCTGACCAAGGAGGAGCCCGAGGCCGCGGAGGTCCTCGAGCGGGTCCTGCGCGCGGAGGGTGTCGACGTGCGGCTGGGAGCAGGGGTCCGGCGGGTGCGGCGCGACGGCGACGACGTGCGCCTGGAGACGGCCGACGGGGAAACGGTCGAGGCCGACGAGCTGCTGTGCGCGGTGGGACGGTCCCCCGGCGCGGTGGGGATGGACCTGGCGCGCGCGGGCGTGGACCGTGACGAGCGCGGCTTCGTCCGCGTCGACGACCGCCTGCGGACCACGGCACCGGGTGTGTACGCCGTGGGGGACGCCGTGGGCGGGCCCTTCTTCACCCACGCGGCCTACGACATGGGGGCGCTGGCGGCCAACAACGCGCTGGGACGGCGACAGGCGCGCTGGTCGACCCGGGGACTTCCCTGGGTCACCTTCACCGACCCCGAGATCGGCCGGGTCGGCATGACCGAGGCACAGGCGCACGCGCGCTACGGCGCCAGCGCGTCCGTGGCGTTCCTGCCGCTGGGCGAGACCGACCGCGGCAGGGCGACGGGGCACACGGACGGCTTCGTCAAGCTCGTGGCCGGACCACGGCCGGTGCTGCGAGGCCTCGGCGGCGGTCAGCTGCTCGGGGCCACCGTGATGTGCCCGGCGGGGGGTGACGTCGTGCACGAGGCCGCCCTGGCGGTGCGCACGCGGATGCTGACCGGCCGGTTGGCCCAGACCATCCATGCGTACCCGTCCTGGTCCCTGGCCCTGCGGCAGACGGCCGCGCAGTTCTTCCGCAAGGAGGGCGGCCGGTTCGCGCGGCCCGCCCGGGCCGCCTGAGCCGGCGGCCGCTCAGGTGTCGTCGGGTGGGCGCTGGCCGGTCACCGCGTAGGCGATGAGCCGCGCCATCTCCACGCCGTGGTCGGCGATGCGCTCGTAGTAGCGGGCGATCAGCGCCAGGCTCACGGCCTCCTCGACCGACTGCCGTCCGGTGTACAGCTCGGTGAGCAGGTACTTCTGCAGCAGGTCGACGTGGTCGTCACGCGTGGCCAGGTCGTTGGCCGCCAGCCCGTCGTGGACGCGCCACGCCTCGACCGCGCCGGTGAAGATCTCCGCGGAGACCCGACCGAGGTCGTCGATGATGCGCCGAAGCTCGTCGGGCATCGACGGCGGGTGGATCCAGGTGAGCGACTCGGCGACGTGACGCAGCAGGCTCGACGACCGCTCGATGTCGGGTACCGACCGCAACAACGCCACGACCCGGCGCAGGTCCCCGGCGACGGGGGCCTCCCGGGCCAGCAGCGCGTGTGAGCTCTCCTCGAGCTCCCGGCAGGCCTCGCGGATCTCCTCGTCGACCCGGGTCGCGGCGGCTGCGGCGTGCGCGTCGGCCTGCAGGAACGCCGCGGTGACGGGCTGGATCGTGGACGCCAGCCGCTCCCCCGTCCCGACCAGCATCCGGTCGCACCGGTCCAGTTGCTGGCGGAACGTCACCCGGCCGCCCGCCCGGCGCCGCTCTTCCTCCAGGCGGTCGAGGGGGTCGGGATGCTGGCTCATCGGTACGCCCATGATGTCCTCTACGCTCGGGGGCGACACCCCGATCCAACCCGAGTGGGGTTGGCCAGCAAGCCCCGGAGGCGTGAACGTTGGGTGACGTCGGGCCCCCCGGCCCGCGACTGGGCGCGGACGGCTCACGGCGGCTGCGCGTCCGCACCCGGCCCGGGCATCCGGATTTCCTCGACCTGCCGTGGGACGCGCCGCTGGAGGAGTGGGACTCCCCGCGCCTGGTCGAGGTCGCGCGGGGGCTGCACCGCCACGTCGTGCGCTTCGTCGACTATGACGGCGCGCTCTACGCGCTGAAGCAGATGTCGGCGCGGCTGGCCCAGCGCGAGCATGCCATGCTGCGGCGGATGGCCGGAGAGTCCCTTCCGGTCGTCGAGGCGGTCGGCGTCGTGGGCCGCGCCGCCGTCGCCGGGGGCCTTCCTGACGTGCTGATCACCCGCTACCTCGACTTCTCCCTGCCCTACCGGACCCTGTTCGCCCACCAGCACCCGGAGCCGGCCGAGGTGCGGGGGCTGTACAACCGGCTGCTGGACGCGCTGACCATGCTGCTGGTGCGCCTGCACCTCAACGGCTTCTTCTGGGGCGACTGCTCGTTGTCGAACACGCTGTTCAGAAGGGACGCGGGCGCGCTGGCGGCCTACGTCGTCGACCTGGAGACCGGCGAGTGGCATCCGCGGCTGTCGGCGGGCCAGCGCCGCCACGACGTCGAGGTGACGCGGGTGAACGTCGCGGGGGGGCTGATGGACCTGCACGCCGAGCTGTCGCTGCCGGCCGACCCCGACCCGGTCGAGACCGGCGACGACCTCGTCGCCCGCTACGAGCGGCTCTGGCGGGAGCTGACCCACGAGGAGGTGGTCGGCCGCGACGAGCGCTATCGCATCGAGGCGCGCATCCGCCGGCTCAACGAGCTGGGCTTCGACGTCGACGAGGTGGAGCTGGAGGCGACCGAGGACGGCGACCGGCTCGTCGTCAAGACGGCCGTCACCGAGCGGGGCTACCACCGCCAGCGCCTGCTGTCGCTCGTCGGCCTCCACGCCCAGGAGAACCAGGCGCGCAGCCTGCTCAACGACCTGGCCAGCTTCCGCGCCCACCTGGAGCGACAGTCGGGACGGCCTGTCCCCGAGTCGGTGGCCGCGTACCGGTGGGTCAACGACATCTTCGAGCCGACCGTGGCGGCGATCCCCGAGTCCGAGCGCGGCAAGCGCGAGCCCGCCGAGGTGTTCCACGAGGTCATCGGGCACAAGTGGTTCCTGTCGGAGAAGGCCGGCCACGACGTCGGTCTCTCGGAGACGCTGCGCTCGTACTTCGAGCGGGTCCTGCCGACGGCGGAGGAGGAGAAGACCGTGCTCGTCAACCGCGACGGCTACATGAGCTACGGCTGAGCGGTCACGTCCCGTCGGTATGCTCGGGGTTCGTCGGGGGAGGAGGTCGACATGACTGAGCGCATCGGGGCGGCCCACACCCAGGCGCCGGACCGCAACCTGGCCCTGGAGCTCGTGCGGGCCACGGAGGCGGCCGCCCTGGCGGCGGGCCGCTGGATGGGTCGCAACGACAAGAACGGATGCGACCAGGCGGCCGTCGACGCCATGCGCCAGCTGCTGTCGAGCGTGCCCATGGACGGCGTCGTGGTCATCGGCGAGGGGGAGAAGGACGAGGCCCCCATGCTGTTCAACGGTGAGGAGATCGGCACCGGCGCCGAGCCGCGGGTCGATGTCGCCGTGGACCCCATCGACGGGACCCGCCTGCTGGCGGAGGGTCGGCCGGGGTCGCTGGCCGTGATCGCCGTGGCGCCGCGCGGCGCGATGTTCGACCCCGGCCCGATGCTGTACATGATGAAGTGGGTCGTGGGCCCCGACGCCGCGGGCGCGGTCGACGTCGACGCGCCCGTCGGCGAGAACCTGCGGCGGATCGCCAAGGCGAAGGGCATCGATGTGCGCTACCTGACCGTCGCGATGCTCGACCGGCCCCGCCACGAG
>JAHWKQ010000278.1 GCA_019347785.1 Actinomycetota bacterium | reverse complement strand
TCTTCCGATCTACACCGCGCCGCTGCCGACGGCCGGGCCCGCGGCGCGCCCGACGCCCCCGGCGGCCACGCGCCTGGCGCCGTCCCCGGGCGAGGACTACCAGCTGCCGCCGCTGTCGCTGCTGCGGACGGGGCGCTCGGCCTCGGGCAACAAGCGGGCGCTGGACCGGATGACGCGGGCGCTGGAGGGCACGCTCGGGCAGTTCAACGTCGACGCGCGCATCGTCCGGGTCGCCCGCGGCCCGACCGTCACGCGCTTCGAGATCCAACTGGGGGCCGGTGTCAAGGTCGCCGCGGTGACCCGGCTGGGCGAGGACATCTCCTACGCGCTGGCCACGGCCGATATCCGCATCGTCGCCCCCATCCCGGGCAAGTCGGCCATCGGCATCGAGGTGCCCAACCACGACCGCGACCTGGTGACGCTCGGTGACGTGCTGCGCTCCCCGGAGGCGGCGGCGCAGGCCCACCCGCTCGTGGCCGGCATCGGCGTGGACATCGCCGGCAACCCGACGCTGGTCAACCTGGCGACCATGCCGCACCTGCTCATCGCCGGGGCCACCGGCTCGGGCAAGTCGGTGACGATAAACGGCATCGTCACGAGCGTCCTGATGCGCAACCCCCCGAGCCGCGTGCGGACGATCCTGATCGATCCCAAGCGCGTGGAGCTCAACCACTATGACGGCACCCCTCATCTGCTCACCCGCGTCGTGACCGACCCGAAGCGGGCGACGGAGGCGCTGGCGTGGACCGTCAAGGAGATGGAGCAGCGCTACGAGCGCCTCGCGCTGCTGGGCTACCGCAACCTGGACAGCTACAACCAGGCGGTGGGCCAGGGCGCGGTGGCGGCGCCAAACGGGCGCGGGCGGGCCTCCGGAGCCCCCGGCGGAGGCGAGGGCCCCGCCGGGCCGCCGTGGGAGGAACTGCCGTACGTGCTGGTGGTGATCGACGAGCTGGCCGACCTCATGATGGTCGCGCCACGCGACGTCGAGGCCGCGATCGTGCGCATCGCGCAGATGGCCCGGGCCGTGGGCATCCACCTCCTCGTGGCGACGCAACGGCCCTCGGTCGATGTGGTGACCGGGCTCATCAAGGCGAACATTCCCTCACGCCTGGCGTTGGCGATGGCGACCCAGGCCGACAGCCGCACCATCCTGGACCAGGGTGGCGCCGAGAAGCTCGTCGGCAACGGCGACATGCTGTTCATGCCTGCGAACACCAGCAGACCGCACCGCCTCCAGGGCTGCTACGTCGACGGCACCGAGGTCGAGCAGGTGGTGCGGTGGGTGTCCGGCCAGCGCGAGCCGGACTACGCACCGGGCGTCGTGCGCTCCGGCAAGGAGGCGACGCTGGCCGACGCCTCCGGGGAGGACGCGAGCGACGCCGACCTCGTCGTCGCGGCGATGGAGCTGGTCGTGCGCTCGGGGCTCGGCTCGACGTCGATGCTGCAGCGCAGGCTCAAGGTCGGGTTCGCGCGCGCCGGGCGCATCATGGACGAGCTGGAGACGCGCGGTGTCGTGGGGCCGTCGGAGGGCTCGAAGGCGCGCACCGTGCTCATGACGGTCGAGGAGCTGGAGGAGCGCCTGGCGTCGGGCGCCTGACCCTCCCGCGGCGTGATGCGCTCCTATACTCCGGACCTGATGGCCACCGGCATCGGCGACACCCTCCGCGCCACCCGCGAGCGCCAGGACCGGACCCGGGCGGACGCGGCCGCGGACACCCGCATCCGCGAGCAGACGCTGCGCGCCCTGGAGGAGGAGCGCTTCGCGGGCCTCGGCGGCGCCGTCTACGTCAAGGGCTTCCTGCGCAGCTACGGCAGGTTCCTCGGCCTGGACCCCGAGGAGCTCGTGCGCGCCTACGAGCGGCGCCCCGATTCCGGCGACCCGGCTCCTGCAATCCTTGCCGTCCCGGCCGACGTGCCCGTCCGCCGGTCGGGCGCCCGGGTCGGTGTCGCCGCGGTGCTCGCGCTGGCCCTGGTGCTCGCCGGAGCCGTGCTGCTCGCCGACCCGGGCCGGCACCCGCGCCGGCGCCC
>JAHWKQ010000087.1 GCA_019347785.1 Actinomycetota bacterium | reverse complement strand
CGTGGGCGTCGGGATTCCCCACCCTGGCGACGTCGGGCGGCTCGTTCATGCGCGGGGGCCGGTGGGGCGCGTACCGCGGGGACCTGCTCGTGTCGACCCTCAAGGAGAGCGACGTCCGGCGCTTCCGCCCGCGCAACCGTGGGCGGCGGCTGTCCCAGGCACGCGTCCTGCTCGACGGCCGCTTCGGCCGGCTGCGGGCGGCCACGCGCGCCCCCGGCGGCAACCTCATGCTCACGACGTCCAACGGCGACAACGACCGCGTCATCCGGGTTGTCCCCCACCGCTGAGCCCCGCTTGTCATTCCGGTTACCGCAGTGGTGACCCGGGGTGACAAGCCCCATGGGTGCCCACGGCCGGCGCAATCGCGGCACGCTACTGTAATGCTGATTACAAGCTTCTGAGGGCCAGGGAGCACGCGCATGGGACAGGCCGACAGCCCGGTGCTGGACCGGGCCCGGGACTCGGTCGAGGACCGTCGGGAGGCGGCGGCGCTGGACGCCTACTCGCGCACGGTCACGGACGTCGCCGACCGGCTGCTGCCGTCGGTGGCGAGCCTGCGGGTCATGTCGCAGGTGCGCGGGGGCCGGCGCCAGGCCGGCTCGGGGTCGGCGGTGGTCGTGACGCCCGACGGGTTCCTGCTCACCTCGGCGCACGTGGTCGGAGAGGCCCGTGAGGGCGCCGCCGCGTTCGCCGACGGCCGACAGGTCGACTTCGAGGTGGTCGGAGCCGACCCGCTGTCGGACCTGGCCGTGGTCCGTGTGGCGGCCGGCGGGTTGGACGCGGCTGAGCTCGGTGACGCCGACGGGCTGCGCGTGGGGCAGCTCGTCGTGGCCGTCGGCAACCCGCTGGGCTTCGCCGGATCGGTCAGCGCCGGAGTGGTCAGCGCCCTGGGCCGGTCGTTCGCCGCCGGCTCGAGCCGCGCCGCGCGCCTCGTCGAGAACGTCATCCAGACCGACGCGGCGCTGCATCCGGGCAACTCCGGCGGGGCGCTGGCCGACAGCGCCGGGCGGGTCGTGGGAGTCAACACCGCGGTGGTTGGTCCCGGGCTGGGTCAGGGACTGGGACTGGCGGTGCCGATCAACGACGCGACGCGCTCGATCATCGCCGCGCTGATGCGCGACGGACGGGTCCGGCGCGCCTACCTGGGCATCGCCGGCGGGTCACGGCCGCTGCCGCCCAAGGCGGTTCGGGCGACCGGCCGCGAGCACGGCATCGAGGTGCTGTCGGTGGTCCCCGGCAGCCCCGCCGCGGCCGCGGGCCTGCGCGCCGAGGACATCATCCTGAGCGTCGGAGAGGAACCCGTGCAGGACGTCGGCGACCTGCAGCGCCTCATGAGCGCCGAGCGCATCGGCCGGCCCGTCCCCGTGCGCGTGTTCCGCGGCGGCGGTCTCCGCTCGGTCCCGGTGCGCCCCACCGAGCTCGGAGACTGATGGCGCCGTCAGCGCGGTTCGGGCAGCCCCAGCTCCCGCGCGATCAGCAGACGCTGAACCTCGCTCGTGCCCTCGCCCACCTCCAGCACCTTGGCGTCCTGGTAGAAGCGGCCCACCGGCTGGTCGGTCGTGAAGCCGAGGCCGCCGAAGACCTGGCACGCCTCGCGGGCAGCCGTCACCGCCGCCTCGGTGGCGTACAGCTTGGCGACGCTGGCCTCGCGGCGATACGGACGGCCCTGGTCGTGCATCCAGGCGGCGCGCCACGTGGCGTCGCGGGCCGTCTGCGCGGCGACCTGCATGTCGGCGATCTTGAACGCGATCGCCTGGTGGGCGCCGATCGGCCTGCCGAAGGCGTGTCGTCGGCCGGCGTGGGCGACGCACTCGTCGACGCAGCCCTGGATCAGCCCGACGGCCAGCGCGGCGATCGCGACCCGTCCCTGGTCGAGGATGGACAGGAAGTTCGCCAGACCCCGCCCCCGCCGTCCCAGCTGGTTGCCGACCGGGACCCGGCAGCCGTCAAAGCTCAGGTGCCGGTTGTCGATGGCGTGCCACCCGACCAGCCGGTTGCGCTCGTGCACGACGAAGCCGGGCGTGCCGGCCGGTACCAGGAGGCTCGTGATCTCGGCACGGCCGTCACGCTCACCGGTGATCGCCGTGATCGCGACATGTGAGGTGACCGGCGTGCCGGCGTTGCCGATGAAGGCCTTACCTCCGTCGATGACCCACTCGTCGCCGTCGAGGGTGGCGCGCGTGCGCAGGCCCGCGGCGTCCGTCCCTCCGGTCGGCTCGGTCAGGGCGAACCCGGCGACCCGCTCACCGCGCACCAGCGGTGGCAGCCAGCGCCGCCTCTGCTCCTCGCCGCCGAAGCGCACGAGCGGCATCCCGCCCAGGATGACGGCCGACTCCAGCGTGATGCCCAGCGACTGGTCGACCCGGCCGACCTCCTCCACCGCCAGGCAGAACGTGAGCAGGTCCGCCCCGGAGCCTCCGTCCTCGACCGGAAACGGCAGGCCCAGCAGTCCCAGCTCGCCCATCCGGGCGAACAGGTCGACGGGAAACTGTCCGGCAGCGTTCAACTCGCGCGCGCGGGGCCCGACCTCCTGGGTGGCGAAGCGCCGCACGGTCCCTCGCAGCTGCTCCTGCTCGTCGCTGAGCGCGAACGACAGCGCCATCTGTGGTCCCTCACATGCACGGTGTGCGTATCTGCGGCCGCATAGTGCCGCATGTCGGCACAAGCGCCGGCCACCAAGTGGAGGTGTGCGTACCTACGGCAGCATTCAGCCGGGGTTGCGCACAAGCGCCCGGACGTGGTCGACGAACGTCAGCGGGTCCCGGTTCAGCTGCTCGTGGCCCACTCGCAGCAACACCCACCCGGCCGCCGCCAGCCTGTTCGCCCGCGCGTGGTCGGCCCGCAACTGTTGCGGTGTCGCGTGGAAGGCGTAGCCGTCGACCTCGATCCCCACCCGGTGTGCCGGGTAGGCGATGTCGACCCGCGCGATCACCCGGCCCCGGTGCTCGACGGAGAAGATGCCCGGATGGGGCGGCAATCCCCCCTCGCACAGCAGTCTGCGGACGCGCCGCTCGAGTGTCGAGTCCGTCTGGTCACCCTGTAGCTGGAGCAGGACCGCCCGCAGCCGGCCGCCTCCTCTGGGGGAGGAGAGCCGCCGGAGCCGGACGCCGATGGCATCGAGCGTGGTGGCTCGGCGTTGCACGGCGACCGCCACCAGTTCGCGCAGCTCGGCCTCGCCCAGCGTGGCGGCGAGGTCGCAGATGGTGCGATCCACGCTGGTGACCGCCAACCCGTCGACCCAGGCGGCGTCGGCCCGCAGCAGGGTGCGGGAACGGGTGACCATGACGCCCGTGAGGCGGGGCACGCCCCGTCCGACCGGGACGACGAGGTCGAGGGTCACTGGGCAGGAGTCGGTCAGCCGCCACAGCCGAGCGGCGGTCGAGCGAGCCGCGAGCACCCGGGGCCCGGCGGCCAGCAGGGCGGCGCCGACCCGCCGCTCGAAGGTGTCGGGGCTGCCGGGAGGGGTGTAGACGGCGCGCTGCAGGCGTCGCCAGCCGCCCCCCGCGACCCACGCGCTGAGCGTGCGCCCGGGGACGCCCAGCACCTCGGCCTGTCGCCGGTGCACCGCGCCGTGCTGACGGGAGGCGAGCTCGGCCAGGCAGGGCCACGGTCGGGTCATGCGCCGACCATGCCGGCGCGGCCGGCCGCCGGCTCGTACCGCCGGCTCGCGACTGTGGAGGGTCAGCCCGACAGGGCGCGCACCACGCGCGAGGGGCTCGGGCGGCCGAGCTGGCCGGCCATCCACACGCTCGTGTCGACCAGGCGGTCCAGGTCGACGCCGGTCGCCACGCCGAGTCCCTCAAGCAGCCACACGAGGTCCTCGGTCGCCAGGTTCCCCGCGGCGCTGCGGGCGAACGGACAGCCGCCCAGTCCGCCGGCCGAGGCGTCGACGACGGTCACACCCTCCCGCAGCGCGACCAGGGTGTTCGCCAGCGCCTGCCCGTAGGTGTCGTGGAAGTGCACGCCCAGGCGGTCGGGCCCGACGCCGGCGGCGGCCAGCGCGTCGAGCAGCACGACGACGTGGCCCGGCGTGGCCACCCCGATGGTGTCGCCCAGGCTCAGCTGCCAGCAGCCGAGGTCGAGCAGGCGTCGCCCGACGTCCACGACGCGCCCCACGTCGACGGCGCCCTCCCAGGGGTCGCCGAAGCACATCGACACGTACGCGCGCACGCCCACACCCTCGGAGCGGGCCCGCTCGACCACGGGGGCGAACATGGCAAGCGACTCGTCGACGCCACGCCCCAGGTTGCGCCGGGCGAAGGACTCGGTGGCGCTGGCGAAGACCGCGATGTCCCGGACCCCGTGCGCCAGCGCCCGCTCCAGGCCGCGCAGGTTCGGCACGAGCACGGGGTGGCGCACACCGGGCGCCGGATCCACGGCGTCGACGAGCTCCTCGGCGTCGGCCAGCTGCGGCACCCGGTCAGGCCGGACGAAGCTGGTCAGCTCGACCACCGGCAGGCCCGCATCGACGAGACGGCGCACGAACTCGGCCTTGACGTCCGTGGGCACCGTGGCGCCCTCGTTCTGCAGCCCGTCACGGGGACCCACCTCGTGGACGGTGACCCGCCGCGGCAGGCCGTGCAGGGGGAAGCGCCGCGGACCGACCACCGCTACTCCTGACCGGCGCGCACGACGACGAGGGGCTGTTGGAGCGCCACGCGGTCACCGGGGCGCACGGGCAGCTCCTCGACCACCCCGTCGGCCGGAGCGCTGATGGCATGCTCCATCTTCATCGCCTCGACGACGAGCAGCGTCTGTCCCGCCGTGACGGCCTGGCCCTTCTCGACGCTGACGACGGTCACCGTCCCCGGCATGGGCGACAGCAGCCGGCCGGCAGCGGGCACGGCGACGTCGTGGCGGGCCGCCTCCAGCCCGCCCTCCTCGCGCAGCGCCCAGACGTGTCCGTCGCGGGCCAGCCACACGGTGTCACCGTCGCTCGCGCGCCGGTAGCGGCGGGTCAGCCCCGCGACCGTCACCAGCAGCGTGCCCCCGTGGTCCTCCACGGCCCCGCGGACCGCTGCGGCGTCGCCCACGGCGACCTGCGCGTCCGCGGCGCGCCCCCGGATCCGCACATCCGCCGGTTCCCGCCCCGCGGCCCGCAGGCGCACGGTGGTCCAGGCGTGCTCGCCGAGCCGCCAGCCGCCGGGGAGCGCGAACGGGTCGACGACCGGACCCGGGGGCTCGAGGGAGCGCAGCCGGTCCAGCGCCGCCGCGGCGAGGACGTCGTCGGGCACCCCCTCGGGGGCGAGCTGACCCAGCCGGCGCTCCACCAGGCCGGTGTCCAGCCGTGCCGCGACCACCTCGTCGTCGGCCAGCAACGCGCGCAGGAACGCCAGGTTCGTGGTCACGCCGAGGACGGCCGCGTCGGCCAGCGCCGAGCGCAGGCGACGCAGGGCGGTGACCCGGTCAGGCGCCCACGCGACGACCTTGGCCAGCAGCGGGTCGTAGTGGCTGGCGACCACGACGCCCTCGGCGATGCCGGAGTCCACGCGCACGCCCTCACCGCCCGGTGTGCCGGCGTGCAGCACCGTCCCCCCGGTCGGCAGGAAGCCGCGCGCGGGATCCTCGGCGTACACCCGCGCCTCGACGGCGTGCCCGCGCACACGGACGTCGTCCTGGCCGAACGACAGCGACTCGCCCGCGGCCACCCGCAGCTGCCAGGCGACCAGGTCGGTGCCGGTGACCATCTCGGTGACCGGATGCTCGACCTGCAGGCGCGTGTTCATCTCCAGGAAGAAGAACGACAGCCCGTCACCGGACCGGTCGAGCGGAACGAGGAACTCGACCGTGCCCGCGCCCGTGTAGCCGCAGGCGCGGGCGGCGTCGACCGCGCCGGCACCCAGGCGCTCGCGCCCGGCGGGGCCAAGCAGCGGCGAGGGCGCCTCCTCCACGATCTTCTGGTGGCGCCGTTGCAGGCTGCACTCGCGCTCCCCGAGGTGCACGACCGCCCCGTGTCGGTCGGCCAGGATCTGCACCTCGACGTGGCGGGCGGGCTGGACGAGGCGCTCCACCAGGATCGTGTCGTCGCCGAACGCGCCGCGCGCCTCCCGTCGGGCCGCCGCGAGCTCACCGCGCAACGCGGCCAGTGCGCGGACGACGCGCATGCCCTTGCCGCCGCCGCCCGCGGCGGGCTTGACCAGCAGCGGGAAGCCCAGGGCGTCCGCCGCCCCGGCGAGCTCGGCGTCCGACGCCCCGTGGCCGTGCACGCCTGGGACGACCGGCACGCCGGCCTCGGCCATCATCGCCTTGGCGCGGATCTTGTCGCCCATGGCCTCGATCGCCTCGGCCGGGGGGCCGACGAAGACCATCCCCGCGTCGGCGCAGGCGCGGGCGAAGGCGGCGCTCTCCGCCAGGAAGCCGTAGCCGGGGTGCACCGCCTGCGCCCCGACCCGGTCGGCGGCCTCCAGCACCCGCCCGTGGTGCAGGTAGCTGTCGGCGGCCGCGGCCGCCCCAAGGCGCACGGCGACGTCCGCGGCGCGCACATGCGGGGCGCCGGCGTCGGCGTCGCTGTAGACGGCCGCGGCCCGGATGCCCATGCGCCGCAGCGTCGCGATCACCCGCACGGCGATCTCGCCGCGGTTGGCCACCAGGACCGTGTCGAACACGGTCTACTCCGGGGCCCAGCTCGGCGCGCGCCGCTCGAGGAAGGCTGCCATGCCCTCCTGCGCCTCGGGGCCGGCACGCAGGTCCGCGAGCAGCTCGCTCGTGCGGGCGGCCGCCTCGTCCAGGTCGGCCACGGCCAGGTCGGGCAGGCGCTTGGCGTGGGCAACCGCCCGCGGACCGGCGCGCAGGCAGCCGGTCACCGTCGCCTCGACCACGCGGTCGAGCTCGTCGGCCCGCGCCACCTTGTGCACCAGGCCCGCGGTGAGCGCACGCCGGGCGTCGAAGCGCTCGCCGCTGACGAACGCCCAGCGGGCGAAGGAGCGGCCGACCTTGCGCACGACGTAGGGAGCGACGAGGGCGGGCGCGAGCCCGAGGCGGACCTCGGTGAAGCCGAACAGCGCGTCGTCGGCGGCCACCGCCGCGTCGCACACCGCGACGAGCCCGGTCCCTCCGCCCAGCGCCGGCCCGTTCACCCGCCCGACGAGGGGTTTGGGCAGGTCGTACAGGAGGCGCAGCATGCGGTCGAGACGACGGGCGCCCGCGACGTTGTCGCGGTGCGGCCGGTTCCCCATGGAACGCATCCAGGCGAGGTCGGCGCCGGCGCTGAAGGCGTCGCCGGAGCCGGTGAGCACGACGACGCGCACGGCCTCGTCAGCCGCCAGCGCCTCGGCGGCGGCGGTGAGCCGGCCGACCAGGTCTTCGTCGAAGGCGTTTCGCGCGGCGGGGCGGTGCATGGTGAGCGTGGCGACGCCACGCTCGTCGCGCCGCAGCCTGAGCGCGTCGCCCTCCATCACGCGATGGTACGCGGGGCTACATGCGGAACACGCCGTAGCCGACGGCGCCCGTGGGGCCGTTCGCACAGGCCGACAGCGCCAGCCCCAGCACCATGCGGGTGTCCAGCGGGTCGATGACCCCGTCGTCCCACAGCCGCGCCGTGGCGTAGTAGGGATGGCCCTGTTCCTCGTACTGACGGCGGATCGGCTCCTTGAACTCCTCCTCCTGCGGGCCGGACCACTCCTCCCCGCGGGCCGCGAGCTGATCGCGGCGGACGGTGGCGAGCACGTCGGCGGCCTGCTCGCCGCCCATGACCGACACACGGGCACCCGGCCACATCCACAGGAACCGCGGCGAGAACGCCCGGCCGCACATCGCGTAGTTCCCGGCGCCGAACGAGCCGCCGATGATCACCGTCAGCTTGGGCACGGCCGCGCAGGACACCGCGGTCACCATCTTCGCCCCGTCCTTGGCGATGCCGCCGGCCTCGTACCCGCGGCCCACCATGAAGCCGGTGATGTTCTGCAGGAACACCAGGGGCACCCCGCGCCGGTCGCACAGCTGCACGAAGTGCGCGCCCTTCAGGGCGGACTGACCGAACAGGATGCCGTCGTTGGCCACGATCCCGACCGGGTGGCCGTGGAGGCGCGCGAAGCCGGTCACCAGCGTCGTGCCGTAGAGCGCCTTGAACTCGTGGAAGCGGCTGCCGTCGACGAGTCGCGCGATCACCTCCCGCACGTCGTAGCGGGTGCGGCTGTCGGGCGGCACCACCCCGTAGAGCTGCCCGGGGTCCACGGCCGGCTCCTCGGTGGGTGCCACTTCCCACGGGGGCGACGCGCGCGGGCCGACCGTGCCCACGATCGAGCGCACGATCTGCAGCGCGTGGGCGTCGTCGTCGGCCAGGTGGTCGACGACCCCGGAGGTGCGCGCGTGCAGGTCGCCGCCGCCGAGCTCCTCGGCCGAGACCT
>JAHWKQ010000086.1 GCA_019347785.1 Actinomycetota bacterium | reverse complement strand
GGGCGGCGGAGGCCTCGCGGGGGCCCACGGTCGCGCCCTCCGCCTTGCGCTTGGCGCGCACGGCGGCGGCCTTGGCCTTGGCCCGGGCGACGCGCTCGCTCTTGCCGGCGGCGATCAGCTCGTCGTAGACGGACTGGTCGATCTCGACTTCGTCGGCCATGCGCGCGTCCCCCTTCCCACCGAGCCTACAGGGGCCCTGAGATGCCGCCGTCCTTGCGGATCCGCCAGAAGTGCACCGCGAGGAAGATCGTGAGCACGAACGGCAGCGCCAGCACGTGCAGCACGTACCAGCGCAGCAGCGTCTCCGGGCCCACCTCGACGCCGCCGAGCAGGACGAACTGCACCTGCTGGCCGAAGACGGGGGTGAAGCCCATCATGCTGGTGCCGACCTGCACCGCCCACAGCGCCAGCTGGTCCCATGGCAGCAGGTAGCCGGTGAAGGCCAGCAGCAGGGTCAGGTTCAACAGGATCACGCCCACGACCCAGTTGAACTCGCGCGGCGGCTTGTAGGCGCCGTGGTAGAAGACCCTCGCCATGTGCAGAAAGACCGTGAACACCATCAGGTGGGCGCCCCAGCGGTGCATGTTGCGCACGAGGTCGCCGAACAGCACCACCGAGCGCAGCCGCTGCATGTCGAGGTAGGCCAGCTCGGTGCCGGCGCCGGCGGCGGGCCGGTAGAAGAACATCAGGAAGATGCCGGTGACCGTCAGCAGGATGAACAGAAAGAAGCTGACGCCCCCAAGGCAGTACGTGTAGGTGAGCTTGAGGCCGTGGCGCTTCACCTTCACCGGGTGCAGGTGGTACAGCACGTTGTTCATGGCGGCGAGCGCCCGGTCCCTCGACGTGTCGCGGTAGCCCTTCCGGTAGATCGACCCGGGCCGGAAGATCGACCGGTAGATGACGTTGTCCTGGACGCGCTTCTTGAGCTCGTCCGGGGCGGGGACCCTGCTCACCTCGGACCTTCCGTCACGGCCGGCGGCGCCGCGTCAATTCTCGACCCGTCCGAGCCACAGCGCGTCGGAGGGGCAGCGCTCCACGCAGATGGCGCAGCGCGTGCACTCGTTGTCGTCGATGACGAAGATCGCCGCCGCGGTATTGGCCAGCGTCATGACCTCCGTCGTCTCGGCGTCCTGCACGATCTGGGGCGCCATCATGTAGATGCACTCCCACGGGCAGACGTCCTCGCACGCGCGGCAGAGGATGCACAGCTCCGGCGTGAGCCCGATGTGCCGCTTCGGCTTGACCCGCTCCTGCAGCCAGGACGGGTCGACCGTCTCGATCCGGTAGTCGTCGAAGATCTCCGGATGCAGCCCCTGGTCGGTCAGGCCCATGGGCGCGTCCTCTCCTCTCCCACCGGAGGCGTCCGCGGGGGCGTCACTTGTACCCGCCCGACGACGGGCCCTTCTCCTCGCCCTCGGCGAGGGTGCGCGGATAGCGCTTCTGGAGCATCAGCGACGCCACGCCGCAGACCAGCAGGGCGACGACCGTCTCGCCGACCACGACGAGGTCGCGCAGCACCTGGTAGGCGTTGGACATGCCCGGCAGGGCCTCGGGCACGACCCGGCCCGCCAGCAGCTCGGTCTCGCCGTCCCAGAAGTAGATGAACGACGACGGCAGGATGCCGAACACCCACCACAGCACGACCGTGCCGCCCATGACGCCGAAGATCGACGACAGCCAGCCGTGCTCCTCGCGCAGAGTGCGGGCCAGGTACAGGAAGCCGACCGCCAGCACGGCGCTGCCGATGGCGATCAGGACGCTGCGGAAGCCCTCCCCGAACTCCCACGCCGCCACCAGGACGTCGGGCAGCGCGGCGAAGAAGTCACCCATCGCAGTCCCTTCGTCGGTCGGACCCGTTCGGCTGTCCTGCAGCGCGGGCCCGCTGGCGTGCGGTCCGTGGCCGTGGCGACCCGGTGTTCGGCCGTCTGCACGACCCACTCCGCGACCTCAACTTTACCGGGGGGCCGGTACACGCGCCAACCACCCGGCGGCCGCGGCGGCGCCCGGCGCGCGCGGTCGGGATCATCCGCGGACCCCCAGGCGACGGCGCACCAGCGCGCGCACACCCGGGGCGTCCAGCGGCCCCGTGTGACGGTACGCGATCGTGCCCTGAGGGTCGACGAGCAGCGTCGTCGGCATCCCGTAGCCGTCCACGCGGGAGAACAGCCGGCCCGACCGGTCCTGCGCCAGGTCGTAGGTCACCCCCGTCCTGCGCGCGAGCGCCCGGGCGCGGCGGCGGTCGTCGCGGACGGCGACGCCCAGGAAGCGCACCCGCCCCTCGAGGTCGGCGGCCACGGCCTGCAGCGCGGGCATCTCCCGTACGCACGGGTCGCACCAGCTGGCCCAGAAGTTGACGACCAGCGGCGCGCCCCGGTAGTCGGCCAGTCGCACCGTGCCCCGGCCGCGCAACGCAGGCAGCCTCGCCGGCGGCAGCGGTGTGGCCTCGGGGCCGCTGAGCCGGTCGGGCAGTCCGTCGCCGCCACCCGCCGGCGCGGGATCGGTGGCCGGCGCGCGTCCCAGCGACAGGCCCGCGGCGATCGCCACGGCCACCACGGCCGCGGCCAGTCCCACGGTGCGCCCCACGGCCCCCAGGTCAGGCCGCCGAGCCGGCGCCCGAGCCTCCGGCGCGCTCGGCCAGCAGCCGGGCGGCGGCCCGGGGGTCGGCGTGGCGCACGCGGGGCAGCCCTCGGACCCACTCGTGGTCCATGCCGGGGTTGTGGCTGGTCGAGCCGTCCGGCCAGAAGATCTGCGGGCTGCCCTGGATGGGCAGCTGCTGGCCGCGCCGGTAGTCGTCGACCACGTCGGCCCGTGCGGACCCGGTCTCCCACACACGCATGACCGCGTCGGCGTCCAGGCCGGCCTCGCCGGCCACGCGGTGCAGGACGTGGCGCTGGCTCACGTCCGCCGAGCGGCGGAAGAAGGCCAGGCGCACCGCGTAGTCGACGTCCTCAGCCGCGCGCAGCCCGAAGGCGCGGCGGGCGGCGGCCACGAGCTCGAAGGCGGGGAGCAGCGTCGACGGCCACGACGGGTCCCCGTAGCGGCTGAACAGCCGCTCCTCGTGGCCCGCCAGCACCGCCATCTCGGACTCGACGATGTCGCGGGGGGTGCCCTGCCCGTTGACCCACTCCAGCGGCCAGGCGCGCTGGTCGAAGACCACGTCCAGGTCCTGCCCGTCCCGCGCGCGGCGCAGCCGGTGGACGGCCACGGCGGCCCACGGGCAGTGAAGGTCGGAGTAGATCGTGACGGTCGTGGTCATGGCGCTCCCCGCAGGTCGTGGGCGGCCCGGCCGGCGGCCTCGACCGTCCGGTCGATGTCGTCGTCGGTGTGCGCCAGGCTGAGGAACAGCGCCTCGTACCCGGACGGCGGCAGGTACACGCCCGACTCCAGCATGCCGTGGAAGAAGCGGGCGTAGCGGCCGTGGTCGGCCGCGCGCGCGCCCGCGTAGTCGCGCACCGGCCGGTCGGTGAAGAAGACGCTGAACAGGCTCGCCGCCCGCTGGATCCGCACCGGCACCCCGGCCCCGGCGAACGCCTTCTCCAACCCCCCCACGAGCCGGTCGGCGCGCCGCTGCAGGCCGGCGTACGCGCCGGCGTCCAGCAGCCGCAGCTGCGCCAGTCCGGCGGCGACAGCGACCGGGTTGCCGCTGAGCGTGCCCGCCTGGTACACGGGACCGGCCGGCGCGAGCAGGCCCATCACCTCGGCCCGGCCCCCGAACGCGGCCAGCGGGAAGCCGCCCCCGACGACCTTGCCGAGCGCCACCAGGTCGGGGACGACCCCGCTGCGCCCGCCCTCCCCGCCCCGCGCCACGCGGAAGCCGGTCATGACCTCGTCGAACAGCAGCAGCGCGCCGTGGCGGGCGGTGACCTCCCGCAGGAGCGCCAGGAAGCCCGGCTCGGCGGGCACGACGCCCATGTTGGCGGCGACCGGCTCGCAGACGACGACCGCGATGTCGTCGCCGTGCTCGGCGAAGACCCCCTCGACGCCCGCGCGGTCGTTCCAGGCCACCACGAGCGTGTCGCGGGCGGCGCCGGCGGTGACGCCCGGAGAGCCGGGGATCCCCAGCGTGGCGACGCCGCTGCCGGCGTCGGCGAGCAGCGCGTCGCTGTGGCCGTGGTAGTGCCCGGCGAACTTGACGACCTTGTCCCTTCCGGTGGCGCCGCGCGCCAGCCGGACCGCGCTCATCACCGCCTCGGTGCCGCTGGAGACGCAGCGCACCATCTCGACCGCCGGCACGGCGCCGGCGATCTCCTCGGCGAGGGCCACCTCGGCCGCCGTCGGGGCGCCGAAGCTGGAGCCCCGCTCCAGGGCGTCGCGCGCCGCGTCGGCCACCTGCGGATGGGCGTGGCCGAGCGGCAGCGGACCCCAGCTCATCACGTAGTCGACGAGCGTGTTGCCGTCGACGTCGGTCAGGTGCGCCCCATGGGCCGACGCCACGGCCCGCGGGGTGCCCCCCACGGCGCCGAACGCCCGGACGGGTGAGTTGACCCCGCCGGGCACGACCCGGCACGCGCGCTCGTGCACCTCGCGCGAGGCCCGGTCGTCCGGCGTCATCCGGTGGGGACCACGCCGAAGTTGCGCTCGTACAGCTCGGCGACCCTGGCCAGCTCCTCGGCGGTGAGGTCGCGGAGGTCGCCGGCGGCCGTGAACTCGTCGATCTGCTCGCGGCCGTAGATGTTCGGCAGCGTCGACGCGACGCGAGGGTCGGCCAGGAGCCAGCGCAGCGCCGCCTGGCCCAGGGTCATGTCGCGGGTGAGGAAGTCGAGCGTGGCGATCTTCTGCACGCCCTCCACCAGCCAGCTGCGCGGGCGGTGGCGGCGGTGGTCGTTCGGGGCGAACACGGTGTCGGCCGTGAGGTTGCCCTCCAGCATCCCGCTGGAGTGCGGCACCCGCACGATCGCCCGCGCGCCGGTCTCGCCGGCGGTCTCCAGCAGCCGCGCACCGGGCTCCTGCTCGAGCAGGTTGTGGATCATCTGCACGGCGGCCACCCGCCGGGCGCGCATCGCACGGACGCCCTCGTCCAGCCAGCCGATCCTCGGGCCCAGCGCCACCCCGTAGGCGCGGATCTTGCCAGCGTCGCGGGCCTCGTCCAGGAAGGCGAACAGGTCGTCGTCGTCCAGGTGGCCCATGCGGGGGTTGTGCAGCTGGTACAGGTCGACGTAGTCGGTGCCCAGCCGCCGCAGGCTGCGGTCCAGCGCCCGGCGCAGGTAGCCGGTGTCGGTCCGGTGCGCCCGCTCCTGCTGGCCGCGCCGCTCGTGTCCGCTCTCGAGGTCGTAGCCGAACTTGGTCCCGATGACGACCTGGTCCCGCTTGCCGGCCACGGCCTTGCCGAGCACCCGCTCGCCGTAGCCGTCGGCGTACGCGTCGGCGGTGTCGAAGAAGGTGATCCCGGCGTCGAGCGCGGCCCGGTGCAGGCCGACCGCCTCGGCCTCGCTGTACTCGCCCCACCAGCCGGTCGTCAGCGTCCAGTTGCCCAGCCCGACCTCGCTGACCTCGATGCCCGGGGCGAGCTGGCGGTAGCGCATGGCGCGCGGCTCCTGTGCTGCGGTGGCGGCCGACCGCCGATGCTATCGCCCCCCTCGGGGGGGTCAGGCGCCCAGGCGGCGGGCCATCCAGCCGGCGGCGTACGTGATCACCAGATCGGCGCCGGCGCGGCGGATGCCGACGAGCATCTCGGCCATCACCCGGTCGTGGTCGAGCCAGCCGTTGGCCGCGGCCGCGTGCACCATCGCGTACTCGCCGGAGACGTGGTAGCCGGCCAGCGGCATGCCGGTGGCCGCCTTGATCCGCCACACCACGTCCAGGTACGCCGCGGCCGGCTTGACCAGCAGCACGTCGGCGCCCTCGGCCACGTCCCCGAGCGCCTCGCGGACGCCCTCGGCGGCGTTGGCGGGGTCCATCTGGTAGGCGCTGCGGTCCCCGAGGCGCGGGGCGCACTCCGCGGCGTCGCGGAACGGTCCGTACAGGGCGCTGGCGTACTTCGTGCAGTACGCCATGACCGCGGTGTCCTCGGCGTGGCCGGCGGCGTCCAGCGCCGAGCGGATCGCCGCCACCTGGCCGTCCATCATCCCCGAGGGCGCGACGACGTGCGCTCCGGCGTCGGCCTGGCTGACCGCGGCGCGCGCGTAGGCGGCGTTGGCGCGGTCGTTGTCGACCGCGCCGTCAGGCCCCAGCGGGCCGCAGTGGCCGTGGTCGGTGTACTCGTCCAGGCAGGTGTCGGCGCACAGCACGACGTCGTCGCCGTGGTCCTCGCGCAGCGACCGCAGCGCCCGCTGGACGACGCCGTCGGGGGCCCACGCCTGGCTGCCCTCGGCGTCCTTGCGCGCCGGGATCCCGAACAGCAGCAGCGTGCGGACGCCGGCGGCCCGCAGCTCCTTGGCCTCGGCGCGCAGGCTGTCCGGGGTGTGCTGGACGACGCCGGGCATCGACGCGACCGGCCGCGGCTCCTCGAGCCCCTCCTTGACGAACAGCGGCGCGACGAGATCCGAGGGCGCCAGGTGCGTCTCGCGCACAGCGGCGCGCAGCGCGTCCGTGCGCCGCAGGCGCCGGGGCCGGGCGGTGGGGAAGGAGGCGGGCCGGACGGTCATGGCCCCCCGAGGATAGACCCGGGCGGTGGTCTAGGGTCCCGTTCGTGGAGTCGACCGACCTTTCCGCGCCGCTGGGCGCGCTGCTGCTCGTCGTGGCGCTGTACGTCGTGGTCAAGGCGGCCAGGCTCGCCGTCCGCCTGGCCATGATCGCCGTCGTCGTGGTGGGGCTGTACCTGCTGGCCACCAACACCGGCACCTGAGGGCCGGGCCTCAGCCGGCCGGCGTCCGCGCCGCGGCGACCACCGCCCCCACCAGGCCGTCCAGGTCGTGGGGCCGGGCGACGGCGTCGACACGCAGCCCCCGCTCGACGCAGGTCCCGGCGGTGACGGGGCCGATCGCAGCGACGCGCACCCGGTCGTCGACCTGGCCGCCCAGCAGGTCCACGAAGTTGCGCACCGTCGACGACGACGGGAAGGCGATCACGTCGACGTCGCCGTCCTCCAGGCGCCGGCGTACGCCGGGGTCCAGGTCGCGCACCGCGACGGTGCGGTACGCCTCCACCTCGGTGACCCGCCAGCCGGCATCGCGCAGCCCCCGGGCCAGCGTCGGCGTCGCGATGTCCGCGCGCGGCAGCAGCGCCGAGGCGGGCGGGGCGCCCGCGACCATGGCCTCGGCCAGCCCGGCCGTCGTGTACCGGGGCGGGACCAGGTCCGGGCGCAGGCCCGCGCGACGGACCGCGTCGGCGGTGCCGGGTCCCACCACGGCGATCGCCGTGGGGGCGAACAGGCGGGCGTCCGCGCCCATCTCGTCGAACTCGGCGGACACGGCCCGGACGCCGTTGGCCGACGTGAACGCCACCCAGTCGAAGGCCCCGTCGCCGAGCTCGCGCAGCCGGCGGCGCAGGCCCTGTCGGTCGCGAGTCGGCTCGATGGCGATCGTCGGCGCCTCGACCGGCTCGGCGCCCAGCGCCGCCAGGCGCCGCGACAACTCGCCGGCCTGCTGGCGCGTGCGGGGCACGAGCACCGAGCAGCCGTGCAGCGGGCGGCGCTCGCGCACCCAGCCGGCGTGGTCGGACTCGAACCAGGCGATCCGGTCCCGCAGGCCCACGACGTCGCCGACCACGGCCACCGCCGGCGGGCCGAAGCCGGCGGCCGCGACGGCCTCCCCCACGTCGGCCAGCGTCGTGACGAGCGTCTCCTGCCGGGGCGTGGTCCCCCGGCGCACCAGCGCCACGGGGGTGTCGGCGGGCTTGCCGGCGGCCATGAGCGCGCCGGCGATCGCCCCGATGCGCCCGACGCCCATGAGCAGCGCGAGCGTGCCGGGGAAGGCGGCCAGCGCGGCGTAGTCGACCTGCGCGGCCGGCTTCGTCGGGTCCTCGTGGCCGGCCACCACGGCGAAGCCGGGGGCCACGCCCCGGTGGGTGATGGGGATCCCCGCGTAGGCTGGTGCGGCGACGGCCGACGTCACCGCGGGCACCACCTCGAAGGGCACGCCGGCCGCCGCGCACGCCTGCGCCTCCTCCGAGCCGCGCCCCAGCACGAACGGGTCGCCGCCCTTGAGCCGCACGACCGCCTGGCCCCGCGCGGCCCGCTCGACCAGCAGCGCCCCGATCTCGTCTTGGGACAGCCCGTGGCGGTCTGGCAGCTTGCCGACGTCGACGCGCTCGCAGCCGTCGGGGCACAACGCCAGCGCCTGCGACGGCGACAGCCGGTCGTGGGCCACGAAGCCGGCCGTCGACAACAGGCGCGCGGCGCGGACGGTGAGCAGGCCGGGGTCGCCGGGGCCCCCGCCGACCAGGTACACGACGCCGGGGGCCGCCGGCGGCCCGCCGAAGGAGAGGGGCCCGGTCACACGGCCGCCCC
>JAHWKQ010000085.1 GCA_019347785.1 Actinomycetota bacterium | reverse complement strand
CGGCCGCCCGCACCACCTCCAAGGCGTAGCCCGGGTCGCGCAGGTGCCCGTCGAAGAAGTGCTCGGCGTCGAAGACGACCCGCCGGCCCTCCGCGCGCAGGAAGCGGATCGAGTCGGCGACCATCGCCAGGTTCTCGGCGCCGCTGGTGCGCAGGACCTCGGTGACGTGCAGCGGCCAGGCCTTGCCCACCAGGCAGACGACCGGGGTGGCGGCCGCCAGCAGCGCCTCCAGCCGCGGGTCGCCGTCGGCGGCCGTGCCGGGTCGCCGCGTCATGCCGAACGCCGTCAGCGTCGCCCGCCGCAGGGCCAGGTCGCCCGCCGCCGCGGCCGCGAAGAACTCGGTGTCCTTCGGGTTGGCGCCCGGCCAGCCGCCCTCGATGTAGTCCACCCCCAGGGTGTCGAGCAGCGCCGCCACCCGCAGCTTGTCGGGCACCGACAGCGAGACGGCCTCCTGCTGGGTGCCGTCACGCAGGGTCGTGTCGTAGAGGTCGAGCGCCACGGTCACAGCCTTTGGGTCTGGGCTGCGCGGCCGGCGCCTCGACGGCGGGACACGGTCTGCCGCGTGCCGCCGCTCCCGCGGTCCGGCACGCGCGCCGGTCCTACGGGAGCGGTCGAATGATGATGCCGGTCACGGCCGCGCCGGCGCGCCCGGCGGGGGCCGGGGCGGGGCGGGCGGCTGGGGCGGTCGTCACGGCGCGCAGTCTGCCCCCTGTGATCCCCGGCGACAAGCCCGGTCCGTGCCCGGCCCGTCAGCGGGCCGTCCAGCCACCGTCCATGACCAGCGACGTGCCGTTGCAGAACGAGGCGGCCGGCGAGCACAGCCAGGCGGCCGCCTCGGCCACCTCCTCGGGCTCGACCAGCCGCTTGATCACCGGCTCGGTCAGCATGATCTGCTCGACGACCTCCTCCTCGGCGATGCCGTGCTGGCGGGCCTGGTCGGCGATCTGGTTCTCCACCAGGGGCGTGCGCACGTACGCGGGGCAGATGCAGTTCGACGTGACCCCGTGCGGCCCCCCTTCGAGCGCGACCACCTTCGACAGGCCCTCCAGCCCGTGCTTGGCCGCCACGTAGGCGGACTTGTACGGCGACGCGCGCAGGCCGTGGACCGAGGAGATGTTGACGACCCGGCCCCAACCGCGCTCGTACATGCCCGGCAGGGCCGCCCGCACGATGCGGAAGGGGGCCTCGAGCATGACCCGCAGGAGCAGGCCGAACCGCTCGGGCGGGAACTCCTCGAGCGCCGCGACGTGCTGCAGGCCGGCGTTGTTCACGACGACGTCGGCGTCGACCTCCAGGCCGTCCAGGACGCCGTCGTCGGCCAGGTCCGCCTGCCGGGCCTTGCCCCCGATGTCCGCGGCGACCTGCTCGGCGGCCTCGCCGTCCAGGTCGAGCACGGTCACGTCCGCCCCGCACCCGGCCAGGCGGCGGGCGCAGGCGGCCCCGATGCCGCTGGCCGCGCCGGTCACCAGCGCCGATCGTCCGGACAGGTCCACGTCGACGGCCACCGTCTCCCCCTCGGCCTCGTCGGTCTACTGGCGCACGTAGTCGAGCATGTCCCTGTAGCGGTCGTCGCGACCCTTGACGACGTCGAAGAACAGGCCCTGCAGCTGCTTGGTGATGGGCCCCGGCGCCGGGATGTCGCGGTCGTCGACGCTGCGGATGGGTGCCACCTCCGCGGCCGTGCCCGTGTAGAAGGCCTCGTCGGCCAGGTACAGATCCTGGCGCAGCAGCCTGGTCTCGGTGAAGGCGATGCCCAGGTCTGCGGCGAAACGGATGATCGCGTCGCGGGTGACGCCCTCCAGCACGCCCTCGGACAGCGGCGGCGTCAGCAGCGTCCCGTCCCGCACGACGAACACGTTCTCGCCGGTCCCCTCGGCGACGTTGCCGTGCTCGTTGAACAGGATCGCCTCGTCGTAGCCGGCCTTGAGCGCCTCGGCCTTGGCCAGCGACGAGTTGATGTACAGGCCGCAGGCCTTCGCCCCGGTCGGGATCATGTTGGTGCCGATGCGCTGCCACGACGAGGTCTTGGCCCGCACGCCGGTGAGCAGGCCCTCGTCGCCCAGGTACGTGCCCCACGGCCACACGGCGATCGCCGCTCGCACCTTGCTGGTCAGCGGGTTGAGCCCCATCTCGCCGTACCCCAGGTACAGCAGCGGACGGATGTAGCACGACTCGAGCTCGTTGACCCGGATGAGCCGCCGGGTGGCGTCCATCAGCTCGTCCACGCTGAACGGCGCCTCCATCTGCAGGATCTTGGCCGAGCGGTGCAGCCGCTCCATGTGGGCCCGGTGCTGGAAGATCGCCGGGCCACGAGGGGTCTCATAGGCCCGCACCCCCTCGAACACCCCCCAGCCGTAGTGCAGGGTGGGGGTGAGGATGTGGATCCTCGCGTCGTCCCAGTCGACCAGCTCCCCGTGCATCCAGATCTTGCTCACCGCGGGGATCGGCATGTCCTCGGCTCCTTCCTGCCGGGCCTGCCCGGACGCCCCTGCCCGGACGCCGACCCGCCCTACGGGCCGGCCGGAGGGGCGGAGCGGTCCCCCGGCCCGGCGGGGTCCTCCGCGACGCTCGCGGCGATGCGGTCGCCCAGCTCCTCGGTCGAGTATCCCATACCCACGCCACCCATCGACTCGAGCTCGGGAAGCACCGCGGTCGCGGCCCGCTCCACGTCGGCCGCCGCCTCCGCCTCGCCGAGATGGGCCAGGCACAGGGCGCCGGCCAGGACGGCCGCGACCGGGTTGGCCCACCCCTTGCCGGCGATGTCCGGCGCCGAGCCGTGGACCGGCTCGAACATGCTCGGGGCGGTGCGCTCCGGGTTGAGGTTGCCGCTGGCCGCCAGGCCCATCCCGCCCTGCACGGCCGCGCCCAGGTCGGTGACGATGTCGCCGAACAGGTTGTCGGTGACCACGACGTCGAACCGCTCCGGCTCCGTCACCAGGTACAGGCACGCCGCGTCGACGTGGACGTAGTCGACCTCGACGCCCGGGTGCTCGTCGGCGACCTCGTCGACGGTGCGCCGCCACAGGTCGCCGGCGAAGGTGAGCACGTTCGTCTTGTGGCACAGGGTCAGGCGGCCGTGGCGAGCCGCGGCGCGCGCGAAGGCGTGGCGGACCACCCGCTCGACGCCGAAGCGGGTGTTCAGCGACTCCTGGGTGGCGATCTCGTGGGCCGTGCCCCGCCGCAGGACGCCGCCCGCCCCGGCGTACAGGCCCTCGGTGTTCTCCCGGACGACGACCAGATCACAGCGCCGCGGCTCGAGCCCCGCGACCGGGGAGGTGACGCCGTCGAGCAGCCGCACCGGCCGCAGGTTGACGTACTGGTCGAACGCGAAGCGCAGCCGCAGCAGCAGGCCCCGCTCGAGCACCCCGGGCGGCACGTCGGGAGTGCCGACGGCGCCGAGCAGGATCGCGTCGTGGCGCGCCAGCTCCTCCTCGACCGAGTCCGGCAGGACCTCGCCGGTCTCGCGGTACCGGCGCCCGCCCAGGTCGTAATCGGTCCGGTCGAGCGCGAAGCCGTGACGGTCGGCGGCGGCGTCCAGCGCCTTCAGGGCCTGGGCGGTCACCTCGGGACCGATGCCGTCGCCACCGATCACCGCCAGCCGGTACCGCCGCACATCCAACCCCGCCGTCGCTCGGTCCGGGCGGCAGTCTAGCGCCGTCCGGCGGCCGGTCAGGCGCCGACGGCCACGCCCTCGGCGCGCAGCCGCCGCCGCAGCCCGGCTGCCCCGTCGAACAGGTGGGCGCGCATCCCCGCCGCCCGCGCGGCCGCGCAGTTCACCTCGCGGTCGTCGGTGAACAGGCACGCGGCCGGCTCGTGGCCCACGCGGTCCACCAGCCGCTCGAAGAACACCGGGTCGGGCTTGCGGACCCCCAGGTGGTGGCTGGCCCAGACGCCCTCGAAGCGCCGGTCGAGCGAGAAGTCGACGCGCAGCTCCTCGATCCACACCGGGTAGTTGCTGGCAACGTGGCGCTCGAGGGCGCCCCCGAGCTCGTCCAGCAACTCGCCCATGCCCGGCAGGAGCCGGTAGCCGCTTCTGCGCACCCGATGGAAGGCGTCGAGGTCGAAGGCGGGCCCCGGCGAGGCGAAGAACCGACGGGCGAACTCTGGCTCGCCGATGGCGGCGACCTCGAACGCCGGCCACACGTCGGGGTCCTTCAGCCGCTGCGCGGCGAGAACGTCCAGCCCGGTGGCGGCCTCCAGCGCCTCGGAGTAGGGGTCGTACAGGACGACGCCCATGAGGTCGCAGCACAGCGCACGCAGCATCGCCCTATTTTGACCCCGTCGCCCGGCGCCCGACGGCGGACTTCTGGCACGATGTCCCCATGACGTTCACGTCCGACCTGCTCGTGCTCCACGGCTCCACGGTGATGCTGCGCACCGTCCGGGAGGACGACGCCGCCCGGCTCACGGAGATCCTCGCCGAGCCCGAGGTTGCCCGGTGGTGGCCTCGCTACGACCTGGACCGCGTGGGCGCCGACTTCCTCGACGCGCCGCACACCGTCGTGTTCGCCATCGAGGTCGGCGGAGAGGTCGTCGGCTCGGTGCAGTACGTCGAGGAGCCCGCGCGCGACTACCGGCACGCCAGCATCGACGTCTTCCTGCACCCGGCGTGGCACGGCAGGGGGCTGGGCACCGACGCGGTCCGCACGGTCGCCCGCCACCTGGTGCACGACCGCGGGCACCACCGCCTCGCGATCGAGCCGGCGGTCGCCAACGAGAAGGCGATCCGCACCTACCGGCGCGTCGGCTTCCGCCCGGTCGGGGTGATGCACCAGTACGAGCGCGACGCCGAGGGCGGCTGGCGGGACTGCCTGCTCATGGAGTTGCTGGCCTCCGACCTGACCTAGCCCGGTGCAGGTGCTGCAGTCGCGCGTCCTGCTGCGCCCCGCCGACATGGACGCGGCGATCGCCTTCTACGAGCACCAGGTCGGCCTGGCCCGCTACCGCGAGTGGGGCGAACGGCCCCATCGCGGGATCGTGTACTTCCTGGGCGGCGGCTTCCTGGAGCTGACCGAGTCCGACGCGCCCGGGCCGCGGCCGGCGGGCGTCCGCCTGTGGCTGCAGGTCGCCGACGCGGCCGCGGCCCGCGACGAGCTGGCGGGGCGGGCGGTGGCGATCGTCTCCGAGCCCGAGCACAAGCCGTGGGGACTCATCGAGTTCACCGTCCGGGATCCCGACGGGCTGCCCCTCGTCGTGGTCGAGACGCCGCGGTCGCACCCGCTGCGCCGCCGGGCCGACTGACGGCGCGCTCAGGGCCGCGACCCCATCCCCCGCCCTCGCCGGCTGGCGGGGGCGGCAGATGGGCGACGTCCACGAGGCGGTCGCCGACGAAGCTGAGCGCGCACGCCGCCGCCTTGTCGACGTCCATGCGGGTGGGGTGGCCGAGGCGGGTGAGCAGGTCCGGCAGGACGCCTCCCTGACTGCAGGCGACGGCCGCCGAGCCCTCCGCCCCCAGGCCCCGCACGAGGTCGACGGCCTCCCGCTCGTGCCCGGGATACCCCGTCTCGGACAGGCGCTCATCGACGACCGGGGCCAGGCCCAGCCGATGCGCCAGCGGCGCGACCGTCTCCCTGCACCGCGACGGCCCGCCCGACACGACCGCGGTGACGCCGAAGGCCGCCAGCTGCGGCACGAGCCGCTCGGCCTGGGTCCGGCCCTCGGGCGACAACGGCCGGCCGGCGTCGTCGCCGCGCCACTCCCCACGGCGCACCGCCAGAGCGTGGCGCACCAGCAGGACGGTGCGGGTCGCGACCGGCCGCCGGGCGAGCTCGGTGAGCAGGTCGACCTCCCGCCGGTAGGTCAGCCGCCGCGCGGCGGCGTCCGGGTCCAGCCACTCCAGCTCGTCCACCTCCGAGCCGGGCGTGAAGCGCCCGCCCAGCGACCGCATCACCCAGTAGCGCACCTCCTTGGGCACCCTTCGGCCCTTGCGGGTCTGGTGGTATCGCAGGGTCGGCAGGCTGCGTCCGGGGCGGGCCTGGTGACCGGTCTCCTCCCGGACCTCGCGCAGGGCCGCCAGCACGTGGGTCTCACCGCGGTCGAGCTTGCCCTTGGGGAAGGACCAGTCGTCGTAGCGGGGCCGGTGGACGAGCGCCAGCTGCACCTGGCCGTCGCCCTCGGGGTGGGCCGAGGGGCGCCACAGCACGCCGCCCGCGGCCTGGATGGCGATGGGCCGGCTCCGTCAGGCGGCGCTGTCGCTGAGGGCCCGCCCCCTGGAGGGGTGGCGCAGCTTGGACAGTGCGCGGGCCTCAAGCTGCCTGATCCGCTCGCGGGTCAGGCCGAAGTAGCGGCCGACGTCGTCCAGCGTCCGCGCCTCCCCGTCGAGCAGGCCGAAGCGCAGCTCGAGGATGATGCGCTCGCGCTCGGGCAGTCCCTGCACGACGTCGAGCAGTTCCTTGCGCGCCAGACCCTTCGCGGCCATCTCCAGGGGGTCGTCGGCGTTGCGATCCTCGATGAAGTCGCCCAGCTCGGCGTCGCCGTCCTCGCCGACCGGCGTCTCCAGCGACGTCGGGGTGCGGGCGTACGTGAGCAGCTCCTCGACGGTCACGACGTCCTCGCCGAGCTCATCGGACAGCTCCTCGATAGAGGGCTCGCGACCGAGCTGCTCGGCGAGGTCGCGCTGCATCGACAGGGCCCGGCGGACACGCTCCATCATGTGGACCGGCAGCCGGATCGTGCGCCCCTTGTCGGCCACCCCGCGCCCGACGGCCTGGCGGATCCACCAGGTCGCGTAGGTGGAGAACTTGTAGCCGCGCCGGTAGTCGAACTTCTCGACGGCCCGCAGCAGGCCGAGATTGCCCTCCTGGATGAGGTCGAGCAGGGGGAGGCCCTGGCCCTGGTAGCGCTTGGCGACCGACACGACCAGCCGCAGGTTGGCCTGGACGAGGCGCTCCTTGGCCCGGCGGCCGTCGCCTTCGACCCGACGCAACTGGCGTCCGCGCGCGGTGCGGGACCGGGAGGCCTCCGAGAGCAGGCGCTCGGCCTCCAGCCCGGCCTCGTAGCGCTTGGCGAGGTCGACCTCCTCCTCCGCCGTCAGCAGGGCGGTACGGGCCATCTCCCTCAGATACAGCTGCACGTGGTCGTGCAGCGGCATCTCCTCCACGATCTGCGGCACGGTCCTGCTCACCTCTCCGGTTGGTTGTGCGGTCTCCGGCCCACGGCGGGAGGAGCGCCCTCGGGGCTTGTCGCAGCGATCGCTGCCCGGGGGACTGGGTCGGTGCGACGGGCGGGTGCGGGCGGGAGGCCCCGGGGCGTCCGCCGGGGTCGTCGGTTCACGGGCCGGTGCCCCGGGCCCACGTCCGCACGGGACGCGCGCGGGACACTGCCGGTACCATGCGCCCCCTTCGCGGAGTGTCGCCCTCATGGCCAGCGTACGACGAACCCACCCTTGAAGGGCAAGAGCTTTTCGCGTCTGTCTCCTCCAGGCTACCCACCCCGGCACCGGTATGGCCGGTGTCACCTTCGGGTAGGCAGGCATCCGCCGAGGGTGCTTGCGGCCCGAGCCGTGGGGCGGCAGCCTCCGGCACGAGCAGCGTGATCAGGAGCGTCCCCACATGAGCGCAGCCACCGCAGGGCCCGGCGGCAGGACGGACGGACCCACCGGGCCGGCGGCCGTCCCCCTGCGTGACCGCTTCGGCGGCCGCTCCACGGTGGGCCCCGGGCCCGCGGCGAAGGCGGTCGCGGCCGACGTGAGCGCCCTCGTCCGCGCGGAGGTGTCCCTCGCCAAGGCCGAGCTGCGTCAGGTCGCGAGCCGGAAGGCGGCCGGCGCCGCCGCGCTCGCGGTCGCCGCGGTCCTGGCCTGGCTGGCCGTGCACGGCCTGCTGCTGGCCGCCGGCTTCGCGCTGGCCCTGGTGATGCCCGGGTGGGCCGCCGCGCTGGTCGTGAGCGTCGTGCTGCTGCTCGCGGCGGCGGTCGCCGGCCTGGTCGGCCGGCGCAGGCTGGCCGGGCCGGCCGGCATGGACGTGGTCAAGCGGAGCGTCTCGGAGGACGTCGAGTGGACGAAGCAGCACCTTCCCGCACGGTGAGCCGGCAGCCCTCGGGCCGGTCGTCGGCCCGCGCCCGCGACGCCATCCCCGCCGGAAGCGACGGCCTGGCCGACGAGCTCGCCGCGATCCAGATGGCGCGCGAGCGCCTGGGCGACGACCTCGACAGGCTGAACGAGGAGGTGCGGGCACAGATGGGCCAGACCCTGGAGAACGCGGCGTGGAAGCTCGCGGTGACGGTCTCGGCGGTTGCCGCCGGCATCATGATGCGCAAGACGGTGACCGCTGCATGGAAGGGCGTGCGCAAGACGGATCCGCCCTCGAATCCGGCCGACCGCAACACCGGGTGGCCCGACGCCCTCGCCTGGGCGGCGGCCAGCGGGCTGGCCGTCGGCATCGCGCGGCTGCTGGCCACCCGCGGCGCGGCCGCGGGCT
>JAHWKQ010000084.1 GCA_019347785.1 Actinomycetota bacterium | reverse complement strand
GGCGGATCCGTCGCCACCGGGCCGAGCGCCGGGCCGCGGCCAACCGCATCCAGGCGCGCCGGGCCCGTCGCCGCTCGTCGCGGCGCTCGGCCTCACGCGCCTCCCGCGGCACCCGCTCCGGGCGGGTGGCCGTATGGAACAGGCTGGCCCGGTGCGAGTCGGGCGGCAACTGGCGCATCAACACCGGCAACGGCTACTACGGGGGGCTGCAGTTCTCCCTGTCGAGCTGGCGTGCCGTGGGCGGCCGCGGCTACCCCCACCGAGCCAGCAAGGCCACACAGATCGCCATGGCCGAGCGCCTGCTCGCCAGGCAGGGCTGGGGGGCCTGGCCGGCCTGCTCGAGCGCGCTCGGCCTGCGCTGAGACCGCCGCCCGGGCGCTAGTAGCCCTCGGGCTCGCGGATGATCTCCCGCTCGTGCGGGGGGCGCTCGCGCACGACCACCTCGCGACGGCGGAACACCGTGAGCCGCAGGGCCATCCCCACGAGGCCGACGAGCATGAGCACGACGCCGACGACCCGCAGGTCAAGGCCCCGTGGGCTCCACGACACGGCGAAGGTCAGGATCGCGCCGAGCGCGATCACGAACAAGCTGGCACCGATCCGCATGTCGAGTCCTTCTCGATGCGTGTCCCCGGGACTGCCCGAGCTTCCCTACCCGACGCGCTGTCCGACACGGTCGTGGCGAATGTGCCCAACAGTGGTCCCGTGTAGCCATCGGTCGATCATGCACTTGTCCTGTGACGACCGCCCCCCCGGGGCGCGGGCGTGGACGGCGGTGGGTCCGTCCTGCACCATGGGGGACGGGTCGCAGTCGCGAGGTGAGTTCGGTGACGAGAGTGGGTCAGGCCCGGCCGGGGGCGTTCACCGGCCGGGCCTGCGGGGGTCTGCGGGAGGTCCCGACTCGCCCCGTACCGTAGCCCTCCCCTGCGCGAATCCGGTGCAACCACCGCCGGCGGGTGTGCGCGGCGCGGCCGCCCACGGGGGCCGGGACACTCGTGAGCGGTAGGGACGTGCTCGTCACGGGCGGGGCCGGGCTGTTGGGCGGCCGGCTGCTGGCCGGCGCCCCACCGGGCTGGACGGCACGCGGCACGCGGCACCGGCGACCTGTGCGTCACGCCGAGTCGTTTCCGGTCGACCTGGCCGACGCGGGCGCCGTCGACGCCCTGGTCGCACGCCTGCGTCCCGACCTGGTCGTGCATACGGCCTACCGCAAGCGGGACGGGCAGCGCGACATCGTCGCCGCGACCCGCAACGTGGCCGCGTCCGCAGGCCGCCACGGCGCCGGGCTGCTCCACATCTCCAGCGACGTCGTCTTCGACGGCGAGCACGCCCCGTACGCCGAGGCCGCGCCTCCCGCCCCGGTCGACCAATACGGGCGCTGGAAGGCCGAGGCGGAGCGGTGGGTGCGCGATGCCGTCCCGGACGCCGCGATCGTGCGGACCTCGCTGATCATCTCCAGCGACCCGCTCGACCCCACGTCGACGTGGCTGGCCGGGCGCCTGCGGGGCGACGACGAGCCGGGGCTGTACGCCGACGAGCTGCGCTGCCCCGTCCACGTCGATGATCTCGTCGGGCAGCTGTGGGAGCTCATCGGGCTGGCCCGCGACCGGCGGGCGGGACCCTGGCACCTGGTGGGCCCCGAGGCGGTCAGCAGGCACACGCTGGGCGTGCTGCTGGCCGCCCGCCTCGGCCTGCCCCCACCGGCGAGAGCCTCGCTCAACCGGGAGCACCCCGGCCCGCGTCCACGCGACCTGCGCCTGCTGACGGCACGCGCGGACACGGCGTTGCGCGCGCGGCCCCGCCCCATCGGCGCCGCACTGGCGGAGGTCGGGCCGTGAGCGTCCCCCACGGCCGAGCCGCCCGTCCACCAGGACGGCAAGTGGTACGTGCGCGTCACCGTCGAGAACGAGGGCGAGACGACCGCCGAGGCGGTGCAGGTCCTCGCCGAGCTGACCATCGGCGGCACGCTCGTCGAGGACCGCGAGCAGCAGATCGACTTCCTCGCGGCCGGCGAACGGCAGGCGGTCAGCTTCGTCCTCGACCACAACCCCGCCAACGGCGACCTGGACGTCGGCGTCGCCAGCTACAAGATCCCCGGCTGACACCGCCTCAGCGCTCACCCAGCCGGTCGAGGCGACGCAGCAGCTCGCGTGGCCCGCTGGTCGACGCCCCCAGCGCCTCCACCCGCTCGCGCAGCTCACGGTCGGCGGTGACGACCACCAGCGACGCCGGCGCGTCGTCGGCCCCGACGAGCCCGACGATGCGGTCGTCCGCGGCGTCCCGGCCCGCGCGGCCCGCGTAGCACACGACGACGCCCTGGTGCCGGCCCTCCCCCAGTGCCTCGATCGGCCGCCCGTCGAGCACGAGGGTGATGCCCGCGCCCCTCTCCGCCGCCAGCGCCGCCAGCCCGGCGAACAGCCGGCGCACGGCCGCGTCGCGGTCCCGCCACCAGCCGTCGGGGCGGGACCCGATGACGTTCATACCGTCCACGACCAGCCGCGGGCCGGAGGCAGCCATTCCGGAGGCACCCACTTCAGGGGGCACCTAGGGGTGCAACCGTGGCCGGGGGCGCGGCCGCAGCCCGGTCATCGATGCTCTACCTCAACTGCAGCCTGAGGTGGTGCCGCAGGAGCCGCAGACGTGGCAGGAGCCGGCGCGCTGCATCCTGACGCCGCAGGAGTAGCACATCGGCGCGTCACCGTAGATGTCGTCGACGCGGTGCGGGCGCTCGTCGACCGGCAGCACCGTCTGCCCGGCGGCGTCCGCTCTCCGGGCGGGATCGCCCTGCCCTGGCCCGGGCGGGGCCGGCGGGCCGGCGTCGAGCGACCGCTGGCGCTCCTGGATCGTGTAGATCCCCAGCTCCCGGCGCGTGTCGGCGGGCAGGTACTCGATCGCCAGGCGGCGGAACATGTAGTCCGCCAGCGACGCGGAGAAGCGCACCTCCGGGTCGTCGGTCAGCCCCGACGGCTCGAAGCGCATGTTGATGAACTTCGAGACGTACGCCTCCAGCGGCACCCCGTACTGCAGGCCGAGGCTGACGCTGATCGCGAAGGCGTCCATGACCCCCGACAGGGTCGATCCCTGCTTGCCGAGCTTGACGAAGATCTCACCGAGCCCGTCGCCGGGATACTCACCGGCGGTGAGGTAACCCTCCGCGTCACCGACCTGGAACGAGATGGTCTGGCTGGGCCGCTGCTTGGGGAGCCGGCGGCGGACCATCCCCTGCCCCACGGCCTCCTCGGTCGTGGTGACCGCGGGCTCCTTGCGGGTGACCGCCAGCGGCTGGCCGACCTTGCAGTTGTCCCGGTAGATCGCGATCGCCTTGAGCCCGAGCTTCCAGCCGCGGATGAACATCTCCTCGACGTCCGCGACGGTCGCCGACTCGGGCATGTTCACGGTCTTGCTGATGGCCCCGCTGATGAACGGCTGCACCGCGGACATCATGCGCAGGTGGCCGGTCGGGGCGATCGAGCGCTCCCCCATCGCGCAGTCGAACACGGGCAGGTGCTCCGGACGCAGCGCGGGCGCCCCCTCGATCGTCGAGTTGTCGTCGATGTAGGCGACGATCGCCTCGATCTGCTCGGGCTGGTAGCCCAGCCGCTCCAAGGCGACCGGCACGGTGCGGTTGACGATCCGCATCGAGCCGCCACCGACCAGCTTCTTGGTCTTGACCAGGCCCAGGTCGGGCTCGATGCCGGTCGTGTCGCAGTCGAGCAGGAAGGCGATCGTGCCGGTCGGCGCCAGGACCGAGGCCTGCGCGTTGCGGACGCCGTGCCGCGCGCCCAGGTCGCCGGCCTCGCTCCAGGCGCTCCGCGCGGCATCGAGGACGTTGGACGGGGCGAGACCCGCGTCGATCCCGTTCAGGGCGTCGGTGTGCTTGGCGATGACGCGGAGCATGCCGTCGCGGTCGCCGGCGAAGCCGTCGAACGGGCCTTTGGCCCGGGCGATCTCCGCCGACGCCCGGTAGGCGCAGCCCGTCATGAGCGCGGTGATCGCCCCCGCCCACGCCCGTCCCTCGTCGGAGTCGTACGCCAGGCCCTGGCTCATCAGCAGGCTGCCGAGGTTGGCGTAGCCCAGGCCCAGCTGGCGGTAGCGGCGCGCGTTGTGGGCGATCCGCTCGGTCGGATAGGACGAGTTGCCGACGATGATCTCCTGGGCCAGGAACACCAGCTCCACGGCGCGCTCGAACGCGTCGACGTCGAACACGCCGCCGGCCTCGAACCTGCGCAGGTTGAGGCTGGCGAGGTTGCACGCCGAGTTGTCCAGGTGCATGTACTCACTGCAGGGGTTCGAGGCGTTGATGCGGCCGGCGTTCGGGGTGGTGTGCCAGTCGTTGATCGTCGTGTCGTACTGGATGCCGGGGTCGGCGCACTCCCAGGCGGCCTGCGCGATCTGGCGCATCAGCTCGCGGGCGGGCAGCGTCTTGACCGGTCGGTCGTCCAGGACCGCCCGCAGCGAGATGTCCGCATCGCGCTCGACGGCGCGCATGAACTCGTTGGTGACCCTGACCGAGTTGTTCGCGTTCTGGTACTGGATGCTGCCGGAGTCCTTGCCGTCCAGGTCCATGTCGAACCCGGCGGCGCCGAGCGCGCGGGCCTTCTGCTCCTCGCGGTGCTTGCACCAGATGAACTCCTCGACGTCCGGGTGATCGACGTCGAGCACGACCATCTTGGCCGCGCGGCGGGTCTTGCCGCCCGATTTGATGGTGCCGGCGCTGGCGTCGGCGCCGCGCATGAAGCTGACCGGTCCGCTGGCCTGGCCCCCGCCCTTGAGCGGCTCCATCGAGCCGCGGATCCGCGACAGGTTGACGCCCGAGCCGGAGCCGCCCTTGAAGATCGTGCCCTCCTCGACGTACCAGTTCAGGATGGAGCTCATCGTGTCCTCGACGGACAGGATGAAGCACGCGCTGCACTGCGGGGTGTCCTCGACACCGACGTTGAACCACACCGGGGAGTTGAAGGCGGCCTTCTGGTTGACCAGCAGGTGCTTGAGCTCGTCGACGAACGTGGCGGCGGACCCCTCGTCGGCGAAGTAGCCGTCGGCCCGGCCCCAGGAACCGATCGTGTCGGCCACCCGGTCGATCATCTGGCGCACGCTGTGCTCGCGCTGGGGCGTGCCCAGCATCCCGCGGAAGTACTTCTGGGCCACGATCGTCGTGGCGTTCATCGACCAGGACGTGGGGAACTCGACGCCGCGCTGCTCGAACGCGACCTCGCCGGTCCGCCAGTCGCTGATGACGGCGTCGCGCCGCTCCCACTCCAGCTCGTCGTAGGGATGGGCCCCCTCGGAGGTGAAGTACCTGCCCACCCGCAGCCCCGGACGGGAGTCGGGGCCGGTGGCGACGGCGCGGAGTGCGTCCTGGGTCGTGACCATCAGTCGTCCTGCTCTCGTCGGATACCGGGCCGCCACATGCGGCCATGGGTGGAGTTACGACCCTGTAAGTTGCCCGGACAGTGGACGCGCGTCAAGGAACCTTCTCCGCTGTTCACACCCACATACTGAACGTCTGCTCGACAGGCTCCACTATATATTGTGGTAGGGTCCAGGTGCTCCACCGGACCCCCTCCGGGCCCACGCTAACAGTGTGGTGTGACAGGTTCGCCGGCCCGCGCCTGTGGACGACGCGGCCCCGCCCACCACATGTTGGGTGTCGGCCGGTGGACAACCCGCTCGTCCCTGTGGACCGCCGGGAGAGGCTGTGCATGACCGCCGGAGGGGTGTGGGTGGACCGGTGGACAGGGCCGCCGGGAAAAATTCTTCGAAAGGACGGCGGCGTGCGGTGTCCGTACTGTGGCGGTGGCGAGGACCGGGTCGTGGACTCCCGAGCGGCCGACGCGGGCGCGGCTGTCCGGAGGCGGCGGGAGTGCCTGACCTGCCGACAGCGCTACTCGACCTACGAGCGTGTCGAGCAGCACGCGCTGGCGGTGCGCAAGCGTGACGGCAGGGTCGAGCCGTATCGCCGGGAGAAGGTGCAGGCCGGCATCGACAAGGCGACGAAGAACGTCGGCCTCGACCCTGAGGCGACCCGCCGCGCGGCCGCCCGTGTCGAGGGGCGCATCCGCGCGCTGGGAGCTCGCGAGATCGCCAGCGAGGTCATCGGCGTGGAGGTGCTCGATGCCCTGCGGGAGCTGGACCAGGTGGCCTATGTCCGCTTCGCCAGCGTCTACAAGGGCTTCACGAGCCCCGAGGACTTCGTCCGCGAGCTGGCCGAGCTCACGCGGCGACCCGCGCACGGCGGCCGGGAGCCGCGCTGACCGGCGTCACCGGCGCGGCAGCAGCAGCACGGTCCCCGGGGCGAGGGCGGAGGCGTCGACCCGGTTACGCTCGACGACCTCCGCCACGTAGCCCTGCAGGTCCTCCCCCGCCGGGAGCCGCGCCGCCGCCAGGTCCCAGACGGTGTCCCCCGGCTCCACGACCACCCGGACCGGTGGCGCGGCAGGGGCCGGCATCGCGGGGGCCCGCCCCGGCGTCGCCCCGGTCGTGCCCGCGGCCAGGGCCAGCACCGAGGCCGTCGCCGCGACGACGGCCAGCACGACCAGCCGACGGCGCCGGTACACGGCTCGTGACGGCCTGGCGCGCGGTGTCGACACGACCCGGCGGGGGATCCGCCGCGGGCCGGCCGGCGCCAGCTCCCACGCCACCACGGCCATCGCTTCCTCCTCGCGCCTCGTCCGCACGGCTCACGCCCCGGCTCCGGCGCGCCATGGCCCTCGCCGGCTCTGGCCGGCTCTTCCGGCCTCCTGCCGGCGCTGGGTACGAACGTGTGTTCGCCCACACTGTGCCCAGCGGCGTCGCCCTTGTCAACCCGGAATCGAACAGATGTTTGAAAGACAGGCCCGCTGCTGCTACCGTGCCCGCGTCGACCGCCAGGGGAGTGGACCGTGAGGCAAGGGCTGACCAGCCGCCAGCAGCGCATCCTCGAGACCATCCGCGACGCGGTCTCCACGCGCGGCTACCCGCCGAGCGTGCGTGAGATCGGCGAGGCGGTCGGGCTGCGGTCGCCCTCGAGCGTGCACAGCCAGCTCGCCACCCTGGAGCGAGCCGGCTATCTGCGACGGGACCCTTCCCGGCCGCGCGCGCTGGAGGTCCGGTTCGACCCGGACACCGAGCTCGCCCTGCCCGGGTCACCGGCCAGGGGGGTGCCCCTCGTCGGCGAGGTGGCCGCGGGGGCCCCGATCGTGGCCGAGGAGCGCGTCGAGGGGGTCTACCCGCTCCCCCGGGAGCTCGTGGGCGAGGGGACGCTGTTCATGCTGCGTGTCCGCGGCGAGTCGATGCTCCAGGCGGGGGTCCGTCCGGGCGACCTCGTCGTCGTGCGCCAGCAGCCGACGGTCGAGCAGGGCCAGATGTGCGCCGCGGTGATCGACGGCGAGGCCACCGTCAAGTTCTTCCGCCGGACCCCCTCCGGCGAGATCTTCCTCGACCCGGCCAACGACGGCTACGAGCCGATCGCAGTGCCCCCCGACGCCCCCGCGGCGGTGCTGGGGCGCGTCGTCGCGGTGCTCCGCCGGGTCTGACCCCGCCGACACCGCCCGGCCGTCAGTCCTCGGGCTCGTCCCACGGGTCGGCGACCAGCAGGTCGCCGAGCGCCGCCGCGGTCGCCCGTCCCACACTGGCCTGCAGGAACGTGCCCTCGGGGCGGTGCTCCTGCGCGTGGACCTCTCCCTCCCGGTGGGCGAGCGCGACCAGGTCGGTGCGCTCGTAGGGCACGGTGACCTCGACGAGCCGATGCGACCGGGGCAGTCGCCGGGCCCCGGCCTCCAGCAGGCTCGGCAGGCCGGTGCCGGTACGCGCGGACACCGCCACGGCGCCGTCGAGGTCACGGCGCAGGGCGAGCACGGCATGGGGCTCGGCGACGTCGACCTTGTTCAACGCGACCACGACGGGCAGGTCCTCCGCCCCGATCTCGGCCAGCACCCGGTCCACCGCGGCGACCTGCGCACGCGCCTCCGGGTGGCTGGCGTCGACGACGTGGACGAGCAGGTCGGCGCGCAGCGTGTCCTCGAGAGTGGACTTGAACGCCTCCACCAGCTGCGTCGGCAGCTTGCGGACGAAGCCCACGGTGTCGGTGGCCACGACGACGCGCCCGTCGGGCATCTCCAGCCGCCGCGCGGTCGTGTCCAGGGTCGCGAACAAACGGTCGGCGACGACCGTCGACGCGCCGGTCAGCCGGTTCAGCAGCGTCGACTTGCCCGCGTTGGTGTACCCGACGACGGCGACGACCGGCACGCCGTTGCGCTCCCGGTTGAGGCCTTTCACCCGGCGGGTGCGCTCGAAGTCGCGCAGGTCGGCCCGCAGCTTCGTGATGCGCCGCGTCAGCTTCCTTCGGTCGACCTCCAGCTGACTCTCTCCGGGGCCACGGGTGCCGATCCCCCCCGCCTGCCGGGAGAGGGCCTGGCCCCACCCGCGCAGCCGGGGCATCAGAT
>JAHWKQ010000277.1 GCA_019347785.1 Actinomycetota bacterium | reverse complement strand
CGCCGACGTGGGCGGAGTCCATGATCTCGGCGCGGCCGGTGACCGCGCTGAGCGGAAGGCCGCCGGCGATGCCCTTGGCGGTGACGATCAGGTCGGGCACGACGCCGTCGTGGTCGACCGCGAACATCGCGCCGGTGCGGGCGAAGCCGGTCTGCACCTCGTCGGCGACGAAGACCACGTCGTTGTCGCGGCACCAGGCGGCGAGGTCGGCGAGGAAGCCGGGGGCGGGCACGATGAAGCCGCCCTCGCCCTGGATCGGCTCGATGACGACCGCGGCCAGGTTGCCGGCGCCGACCTGCTTCTCGATCACGTCGATGGCGCGGGCGGCTGCCTCGCCGCCGTCGAGCTGGTCGTCGCGGAAGGGGTAGGACAGCGGCGCGCGGTAGACGTCGGAGGCGAACGGGCCGAAGCCACTCTTGTAGGGCATCGACTTGGCGGTCATCGCCATCGTGAGGTTGGTGCGCCCGTGGTAGGCGTGGTCGAACACGACGACGCCGGTCTTCTTCGTGTGGGTGCGCGCGATCTTGACCGCGTTCTCGACGGCCTCGGAGCCGGAGTTGAACAGCGCGGTGCGCTTCTCGTGGTCGCCCGGGGTCAGCCGGTTGAGCGCCTCGGCCACCTCGACGTACCCGGCGTAGGGCGTGACCATGAAGCAGGTGTGGGTGAAGGCCGCGACCTGGTCGGTGACCGCCTGGACCACCCGCGGGGCGCTGTTGCCGACGCTGGTGACGGCGATGCCCGAGCCGAGGTCGATGAGCGAGTTGCCGTCGACGTCGACGAGCACGCCGCCGCCGGCGGCGGTGACGTAGACGGGGAGTACGTTGCCGACGCCCTGCGCGACGGCTGCGGCCTTGCGGGCCTGCAGCTCCTGCGACCGGGGGCCGGGGATCGGCGTGACCAGTCGGCGCTCCTGGGGAAGGTCGGGGCCGCCGGTGGTGTGCGTCTGCGCTGTGGGGGAGTCGGTGAGCGTCGTCATGGGGATGACGGTAGGTGTGCGGGCGCTTCCCGGGCAGGGACATCTTGCACAATTTATGCCTGGCGACTGTGCAAGACTGGCACATGCTCACCCTGCAGGCGCTGCTCGACGTCCGCCGGCTCCGGCTGCGTGCCCGGCACGTGCCCGACCCGGGGGTCACTGTGCGCTGGGTCGCGACGTCCGAGCTGCCGGACCCGACGCCGTTCCTGCGTGACGGCGAGGTGCTGCTGACGACCGGCCTGGAGGCCGGGGGCTGGGCGGCGGCGGAGTGGTCGGCGTACGTCGAGCGGCTGGCGGCGGCGGGCGTCGCGGGCCTGGGGTTCGGCGTCGGGCTGAGCCACCGGTCGGTGCCGGACCCGCTGCTGGAGGCGTGCCGTGAGCACGGGGTGGCGCTGTTCGAGGTGCCGCGGGCGACGACGTTCGTGGCGGTGAGCGAGGCAGCCGCCGGCCTGCTGCAGGAGGGCGAGGCGCAGGCTGCCCGCGACGCGCTCGACGCGCACCGCCGGCTGGCCCGGGCGGCGCTGCGCGACGACCCCGACGAGCTGCTGCGCGAGGTCGCGGGTCTCGGGGTGGCAGCCGGCATCGCGGGTCCCGGCGGGGTGCTCGAGGCGGGGCCGTACGGCGACCGTCCCGACGTCCTGATCGACCCGGGGGTGGCCGCGACGATCGCGCAGATCCGCCCGTCGGGGCTGCGCGGTGCCGGTGTTGCCTCCACGGCCGAGGCGACGGTGCTGGTGCACCCGCTGGGCGTCTCGGGACGCCCGGGGCGCTGGCTGCTGACCGGCTTCGCGGGTCCCGTCGACGACGTACGCCGGGGTGCGGTCAACGCCGCCGTCGCCCTGCTCGGCCTGGCCGAGGAGCGGCGGCGGGCGGCCGGGGAGGCCGACCGGATGCTGCGGTCCCGGGCGGTGGAGCTGGTGGTCGGCGGCGACGCGCGCTCCGCCGCGGTGGTGCTGGCGGCCACGACGCGCCCGCCGCGTCTGCCGGACCCGCTGGTGGTCCTCCGGGTGGCCGGCCCGGAGGATCTCGGCCAGGACGCGCTCGAGGCGCTCGACCCGCGATGGACGGTGGG
>JAHWKQ010000083.1 GCA_019347785.1 Actinomycetota bacterium | reverse complement strand
CGCCGCGGCGGCCCGCGCGCTGGTGCTGGGGGGCCAGTGCGGGGACAGCGACGGCGCGCCGGCGTACTGGCCCGGGGTGCAGGTGCTGCGCGCGGGTGCCGCGGCCGGCGGCGACCCCGGCGCGGCCGCCATGGTGCTGCCCGAGCACGCCGCCGAGCCAGCGGTGACGGCCGACCGCTTCCGCCTGTTCGACGCCGTCGTGTCGTTCCTGGCCGGGCTCGCCGGGCAGCGGCCGGTGGTCGTCGTGCTCGACGACCTGCACTGGGCCGACGAGGGCTCGCTGCGGCTGCTGGAGTTCACCGCCCGCCACGTCGCCGCCCACCCGGTGCTCCTGCTCGGCGCCTACCGGGACGAGGATGGCGGTGCGCTGCTCAGCAAGCTGGCCGCGAGCAGCGAGCAGCTCCGCCTCGACGGCTTGGCCCACGACGACGTCACCGCCCTCATGGCCCTCGTCGTGGGCACCAGCCCGGCCGCCGAGGTCGCCGCGGACGTGTGGCGCCGAACCGGCGGCAACCCCTTCCTGGTGCGCGAGCTGACCCGTCTGCTGGTGGCGCAGGGCGGCTCGCCCACGGCGGGCGGGCCACCGCCGCGGGTCCTGCTCGACGGCGTCGCGGACATCCTCGAACGGCGGCTCGCCCGCCTGTCGCAGCGCTGCGTGGAGCTGCTGACCATCGCAGCGGTGATCGGCCCCGAGGTGCGCCTCGACGTCCTGCTGCGCACGGTGGAGGGCGCCGAGGACGTCGCGGTGCTGCTCGAGGAGGCCGTCGCCGCCAGGGTCCTCGCCGACCCGCCGGTGGCGGTCGGGCCCTACCGCTTCAGCCACGACCTGTTCCGCGAGACGATCCTCGCCGGCCTGCCCGCCCAGCAGCGCGGCGAGCTGCATCTCGCCGTCGGACGGACCCTCGAGGCCTTGCGCGCCGAGGGCGCCGCGGTGCACCCCGCCGAGCTCGCCTCCCACTTCGCCGGTGCGGCCTCCACGGCGCCGGCCGAGGCGGTGAGCTATGGGATCCTCGCCGCCGAGGACGCCACCGCACGGCTCGCATTCGAGGAGGCCCGCAGCCACTTCGAGCGGGCCCTGGCAGCGCTGGAGCTGGCGGGCGGCGCGGACCCGGCGGACCGCGCCGCGCTGCTGCTGCGGCTGGCGGATGCCCGCAACCGCGCCGGGGACGCCGCGCAGGCCCACACCGCGTACCGCGAGGCGGCGGAGCTCGCCCGCAGGTCAGGTGAGGCGATGACGCTGGGCGAGGCGGCGCTGGGCGTGCACGGGCTGGGTTGGCGCAACGTGCACGCCGAGGCGATCGACCTCTTGGAGGAGGCGGTCCGCGCGCTGCCCGCCGCCCCGTCGGTGCTGCGCGCACGGCTGCTCGCGGCGCTGGCTCGCGACCTGCACCACGCCACCGACGAGCGTGACTGGGAGCGGGCACCGGCGCTCGCCGAGGAGGCGGTGGCCGTCGCCCGGCAGTTGCCAGATCCGGGCACCTTGGGGTTCTGCCTGCTGGCCCTGCACGACGCGCGCTGGCGCCCCGGCACGGCGGCGGCACGGCTGCCGATCGTCGACGAGATGCTCAGCGCGAGCACTGCCGCCGGGGACCCCGACCTGCAGGCTCAGGCGCGGCTGCTACGCGCGACCGCGCTGATCGAGCTGGGTGATCCCGACGGGCTGGCCGAGTTGGGCGCCTACTGCCGCGCCAGCGACGAGCTCGGGCATGCGCGGGCCCGCTACGGCGCCCTCTCGCGCGGCGCCACGCTGGCGCTGATCGCCGGCGACCTCCCTCGCGCCATCGCACTCGCGGACGAGGCGCTCGCGCTCGGCACGATGATCGGCGAACCCGACGCCCTCGGCGTGCACGAGACCCTCGCGTGGGGCGTCGCCCGAGCCGGCGGCACCTGGGGCGAGGACGGCATGCCCGAGGAGCCGCGCTTGGCCTCCGAGCCGTGGCCGGCGTTCCCGGTGATCCGGGCGTGCGTCGCGGTGGCCCGGGGCGAGCTCGACGCTGCCCATCGCGCCCTCGCGGCACTCCGCCTGGACCTGCCCCAGCACTACGACCTGGAACCGCTCGCGTTCACCGCCTACGCCGTGGCCGCAGCCGGCTCCGGCGAGCAGCGCGCCGCCGTCTACGAGCTGCTCTTGCCCCACGAGGGCCAGCACGTCGTCGTCGGCGGCTGCGCGTCGTACTTCGGTGCCGTCGACCACCTCCTGGGGTGCCTCGCCACGGCGCTGGGACGTCGCGAGGACGCCTACGGCCACTTCCAGCGCGCCGCCGCCCTGCACGCGCAGCTCGGTGCCGCGGGATGGGCGGCGCACAGCCGAGCGGAGGCCGAGGCGTCCCGTGCGGCGCCGCCCGACCGTTGGGTGTTCCGCCGGGACGGCGAGGTGTGGACGATCTGCTACCGGGGCACCGAATCCCACCTGCCCGACAGCAAGGGGCTGCGCGACCTCGCCGCACTGCTGGCCCGGCCGGGCCAGGCCGTCCACGCCGTCGAGCTGCACACCGGCCAGCCACCCCGCGGCGGCGCCGACGCGGTCCTCGACGACCGGGCCAAGGCCATCTACCGGCGGCGGCTCGCCGAGCTGGAGGCGGAGCTCGACGCCGCCGAGGCCGACCACGACCCCTACCGCGCCGAGCAGGCCCGCGCCGAGCGGGACGCCCTGGTGGACGAGCTGCGCGCCGCCGTCGGCCTGGGCGGCCGCGACCGCCGCCTGGGCGACGAGCGCGAGCGCGCCCGCAAAGCGGTCAGCGCTCGGATCCGCGACGCGATCGCCCGCATCGAGCGCGCCGACCCCGGCCTCGGCCGACACCTGCACGACACCGTGCAGACCGGCACCTGGTGCTCGTACGCGCCTCCCGATCCGGTGCGCTGGCGCACCTGACCGCCCGCACCGGTCAAGGCGCCCCGGAGCTGTGGCGATCCCGCCGTCCCCGGACGGCGAGACCGAGCGCGAACGCGGAGAGGACCGCCGCCAGCATGGACACGCCGAGCGCCGCCACGGCGAGCAGCCATGTTGAGGAAGCCGCCTGCGGCTGGACCTGGGCAGCGCCCGGCCGGTCCGCCGGGGCGGTGGCGCCGGGCTGGCCGGCGACGTCGTCCTGATCGTCGACCGGCTCGTCGCCAGCAGGCTCCGGCGCGCCAGCCCCGGCACCGCCATCGCCACCCGCGGCGGGATCCGCGCTCGGCGCCGACAGGACGAGCTCGTCGGCGACCTCGTTGATGTACTCCTCGACAGCCGTGTAGCCCGAGGCCATGACCGTCGCGTGGTCCTCGCCGTCGCCTGGGTCGAGGCCCTGCTCGACCTCCCACGCGTCGGCCATCCCGTCGGCGTCTGCGTCGGTGGGCGCCTCGGCGGGGTCCAGGCCGGCGAGCAGGTCGTCGGGTTCGCTCGCGCCCCACGACCCTCCACGGTCGCGGACCTCCTGGATCGTCCGGGCTGTGACCCCGTCGCGCGGGAACGCCCCGGCTTGTGCGAGCACGGCTTCGTACGCCGCCTGCGCGTCGTCGACGGTGACGGTGACGTGGTCGGGGCTGTCAGCCGAGAAGTTGGTCGGCTCGTCGATCCGGTACTGCTGCCCGCCGGCGAACTCGAGGTTGGGATGCGCGTAGGGCTGCGCCCAGATGTCGTCGACGACACCCTCGACCACGCCCGGGTCGTCGATGAGGTTGCCGGCCACGTAGTAGGCGGTGTCGCCGGGTTCCTCGTCGTCGAAGAAGATCGGGACGAAGAGGCCGGTCTCGACGCTCGGCCCGCGCCGGTAGACGTTGCTTCGCAGGTGGAACTCGCCGTCCGCCGGGTTGTGGTGGACGAAGCTGTCCTTGCAGTCGTAGGCGACGACGTTGATGACCTCGGCGGGGCCGCTGGCCACGGCGGGGCAGCGGTCGCGATGGTGCGCGAAGAGCACGTGGTGGATCGAGACCCGCTCGACTCCCGGGCCGACGATCATGCCCTTGTTGTGCGGGCCGTCAGGATGGCCCTCCGCCCGCGACTCCTCCACGGTCGACCACTGGATGGTGATGTCGCCCGACCCCTCGAACAGGTCGACCGCCTCGTCCGTTCCCCACGACGCGCTCACGTGATCGAGGATCACACCCGGGTTGTTCGACAGCTGGATCGCATCGTGGAAGTGCGCGTTCTCTGGCTCCGCGGGCCCAGGGCGCACGCGGATGTGCCGCATGATGATGTTGCCGGCGGGCGACGCCCCGTAGGCGTCGATCCGGCCGCGGATCGTCACCCCTGCTCCTGGTGCGGTCTGGCCCGCGATGGTGATGTCGCCGCAGGTGAGGTCGAAGTCGCCCTCGATCACCCCGCTGACGGCGAACACGACGATCCGCGGGGCGCAGCTCGCGGGGTCGAGCGCGTCGCCGAACGATCCCTCCCCGAAGCCCTCCAGCGTGGTGACGACGTAGACGTCGCCACCGCGGCCTCCGGTCACCATCGCGCCGAACCCCTCGGCCCCCGGGAAGGCCGGCACCTCAGCCGGCTGAGCGGCGCCGGGCGCAGCGCCGACGGCTGCGATCAGCGCTGCGACGGCCAATGCGACCAGTGCGCGTGTCATGTCATCCGTTGCTCCGGCTCGCCTCGGCGGCAACCGTCGTCATCCTACGTACCGTGGGGTCGCCTGCGGCGGCCGTGCACGAAGAGGCCAACCACCCGTGTGGAGGGGCACAGTTGGCGCCGGTGCGTTGACCCGCCTGCGCGGGCCAGCGGATAGTTGGCCCCATGGAAAGTAAGGGTCGCAGGTCAGCCGCTCGAGTGACCCGATCGACGTCCGCGGCGCCGAAGGAGGAGGCGGCGGAGGGCCAGGGCACCATCGCACGCCTGCAGGGCGAGGCGGGCAACCGGGCGGTCGGCGCGCTGCTCCAGCGGGTGAAGGTCCAGCGCCACGCACCGGGGGCGGCGCTGCCTGACGAGGAGCAGTTGGTCGCCGAGGTCGATCAGGCACTCGCGACGTCCGAGGTCGCCCCCGCCCCCGGAGGCGCTGGCACGCCGGCGACCGCGGGCGGCACCGAGCCGGCACCAGCCGGAGGCGCCCCCGACACCGCCGCTGCGGGACCCGCACCCGAGGGTGCGACCCCGGCGCCGACCGGCGGCACCGAGGCCGAGCCGGCACAGGCACCGCCCGCACGGACCGGGACCGAGGTCGAGCAACGCGCGGCGACCGAAGCAGGCACCGCCTACAACACCGAGCTCGCCGGCGCCGGCGGTGGCCGAGCGATGAGCCTGGCAGGCGCCCAAGCGATCCTCCAGGGAGCCTTCGGCGACGTGCACACGATCGTCCCCGGCAACATCGAGATCCTCAACGGTCGGCCCGCCCTGTGGGCGAAGTACGACGAGGTCTGCATCGCGGCCGGCATCATCAACCCCGACACCGGTGTGCTGTGGGCCTCCGGGGATGCGCAGGCCGCCTCACCCGGCCTCGAGGGCTTCGCCTGGGAGGGCGTGGTGTACGTCAACCAGAACACCCCGCTGGTGACCGCCACCGCGCATGAGATCCTGCACAACAACACCGCGGCGGGCTTCCGGGCGGCGGTCGGCGAGACCATCAACGAGGGCGCGACGGAGTACCTGGCGAAGAAGGCGCTCGGCGCCGCCGGGGTGGCGACACCGTCGTCGGCGACGGCCTACCCGACCGAGGTCGCGATCATGGAGGCGCTGATCGGCTTCATCGGCGAGAGCGCGCTGATCGGCGCGTACTTCGGCGGAGCGGACTCGCTCATCCAGGCATACGAGTCGGCGCGAGGCGAGATGGGCAGCTGGGCCGCCTTCAAGGCAGCGACCGAGACGAACGACATCACCCAGGTGACCCCGTTGCTGACACGGCACCCCGCCGTTGATGACCGCAACCTCGTCCCGAGCGACACTGCGGTGGCATGAACGACGAGCCCAACGCCCAGCGCCTCAACCGCGAAGCCTTCGAGATCGCCAAGGCGGCCGCCGATGAAGGGGTGACGCCCGAGATCCGCGGACGAGCCGACCAGATCGCCGAGCAGATCAAGGCCCTGCGGGCAGAGGGGAACGCCGACGAGTCCCTCCTGACCGATGCCTACCTGGACGTCAACTGGGTCCGGTCGAACTGCACGCTGCCGTCCAGCACCCGGGTGCACTGGTACCTCGAGGACAAGCGCAAGGCGGCAGAGAGCTGACCGCCGCGCTCGGAGCGTGAGCTCTCGAGACCGGCCACGGCACCTGGGGACTCCGGGCCCCGCCCGGCATGATGCCCGGGTGCGAGAGCCCGCCTTCTCCTCCCTTGCCTTCCGAGACATCCCGGTCCCCGACTTCGCCGAGGTGCAGGTCGTGGCGCTGCCTCCCGGCGCCCCGACCGACCCGCGGGTCTGGGCAGCGGCGATCTTCGACGTGCGCCGTGGCCCCCGCTGGGTCGCCGCGCTGCTGGCGCTGCGCCAGACGGTCGTCGGCCTCATCGGCATCGAGCGCGCGGAGGCGTCGGTGTTCGCGGTCGACGAGGTGGTGGGGGAGGAGGCGCTGATCGTCGCGGACGAGGCGCACCTGGACTTCCGGGTGGCCGTCGGCGTGGACGCGGCAGCTGGCCTGGTGCGGCTCACGACGGTGGTGCGGCTGCATGGCTGGCGGGGGCGGCTGTACTTCCTCCCGGTGCGCCTGCTCCACTCGCCGGTGGTGTTCGCGCTGCTCCACCGCGCCGCCCGGCGCCTGGCCGGGTGACTGCCGGAGGGCTGACGGGGCGTCCACCACGACATCGGCCGCCCGGTGGCTGTCGACCCGATCCGCCAGCTAGAGCGGCGCGGCTGGGGCGACCAACTCGCGGCCTGCTCGTTCGGTCCACGTCACCGCATCCCCGTGAGGGACCAGGAACGTGGTGGTCACGCCGAGGCCGGCGAGGCCTCTCAGCTGCTCCAGGGTGTCGTCCGGGTCGGTCAACGTGTCCTCGACGATGAGGACAGTGCGCTCGACCTCGGCGGGGTCGCGTCCGACCTCGGCGCAGTGGCGGTCGAGGATCGCGAGCTTGCGCCCCACGACGTCCGCGGCGCCGATGATGTTGCAGGCGTCGGCGTACCTGGCGACCAGCCGGAGGGTCTTCCGCTCGCCGCCACCGCCCACCAGGATGGGCAGGTGGCGCTGGAGCGGGCGGGGGTGACAGACCGTCTCGCTGAGGACCTGGCGGTGGCCCTGGAAGGGTCCGTCGTCGTCCGACCACATCTGTCGGCAGATGCGCAGGGCGTCCTCGAGGTGCTCGAAGCGCTCGGCCAGGGGTGGGAACGGCACGCCGAGGGCGTGGTGCTCCCGCTCGTACCAGGCCGCGCCCAAGCCGAGGACCGCGCGGCCACGTGACAGCACATCGAGCGTGGCGACGACGTGCGCCAGCAGTCCCGGGTGGCGATAGGTGACGCCGGTGACCAGCAGGCCCAACCGGACGCTCGAGGTGTGCGCTGCCAGGAACCCCAGCGTCGTGTAGCCCTCCGGCACCGGGTCGTGGAGGTCGCCGACGAACGACAGCTGCAGGTGGTGGTCCATGAGCTGCAGGTGCGACATGCCGGCCTCCTCCACGGCCGCACCGAGCCGGGCCAGATGGCCGGCCAGGTCGTCGCCCGCGGCCGTGAAGTCCACCGGGTGCAATCCGAGTCGCATGGGCAGCTGATCCTAGGGCCAGCCGGCGGCGTCGCTATCCTGACCGGTCGATGGAGGGGGTGATGGGGTGGCGACGGCAGGAGTTGTGAACCCGCCGCGGCCGCCTCGTCGGCTGGTCCTGGCGGGGTTTGCGCTGGGGGCGGGGTTGGGCAGCGTCGTCGGCCCGATCCTGGCCGTGCTCATCGGGCTGGGACCGGCGGCCCTCGATCTCGAGGTACCGGTCGAGCTGGGCGTGCTGGTGGTCCTCTTCGCAGCCGGGCTCGTGGGCGGCTTCCTGGGCCTGGTGGCCGGCAGCCTCACTGGGCTGGTCGCGGGCATCGTGCTGGCGTGGCTCCTGGGCCGCGGGATGGCGATTTCCCGGGCGGCGTGGGGCAGCGCGCTGCTGTCGTGCTGGATTCCCCTCGTCTTCGGGTTCGTGGTCGGCCGCACCTTCGGCCTTCACGCCGTCGTGACCGGTGTGGTCGCCGCAGTGGCCAGCCTGGGGGCGACGTTGCTGTTCTCGAGGTTGATCGCCCGCAGCGAGGGGTGGTCGCAGCGCCGGTCACCGCCTGCAGGGTGACGAGGAGCACGCCCTAGGCGCTGGAGACGGGAGCATGTCCGGCCGCCGGCGCGGCGGCGCTCTGGGCCGCGCCGAGCGCCTCCCACGTCCGAGCTCCGACGATGCCGTCGACGCCCAGGCTGTGCGCCCGTTGGAACGCGCGGACCGCTGCTCTGGTGCGGCGCCCGAAGATGCCGTCGACCGCGAGGCCGGAGTCCTGCACCTCGTTGAGGCGGGCCTGCAGGTCGCGCACCGCCGCGCCGCGCTCCCCCCGGCGCAGCTGCGGCCGCTCCGCGGCCTGTGCCGCCACGCCGCCGCCACTCGTCT
>JAHWKQ010000082.1 GCA_019347785.1 Actinomycetota bacterium | reverse complement strand
ACGGTCGCAGAGCAGCCCGGCGAGCCCGCCGGGGTGGTGGACCTCATGGAGGCGCTCAAGCGCTCCGTCGACCAGTCGCGCGAGGGCCGGCGCGCCGACGCCGGCGAGGCGGCGGAGGCGTCGTGACGCGCCTGCTGCTGTTCGCCGCCTTCGTCGTCGTCCCGCTGCTCGAGCTGTACCTCATCGTGGAGGTCGTGGGCCCGGCCATCGGTGTGCCGGAGACCATCGCCCTTCTGCTGGCGGTGTCGGTCGCCGGCGCGGCGCTGGTCCGCCACGAGGGCGTGCGCGCGTGGCGCCGGTTCCGCGAGGCGCTGGCGCAGTCGCGCATCCCCGCGGAGGAGGTCGTCGACGGGGCGCTGGTGCTCGTGGGCGGCACCCTGCTGGTGACGCCCGGGTTCATCACCGACGCCGTGGGCCTGTTGCTGGTCCTGCCGCCGACGCGCGCGCTGGGCAACCGGCTGGTGCGCGGCCGCGTCCGGCGGGCCTTCGGGCTGCGGGCGCGCCGGCCCACCTCGGGCGACGTGGTCGACGGCGACGTCGTCGACGTCCAGGTGATCCGTGTGGAACGCGACCATCCGGGCGAGCGCGCCGGCTGACGCCCGGCCGTAGAATCCGGGTGGCGCACCCACGTCGCCGAGGGGGAGCGACCGACAGGACCATGACGAACTCCGCGGCCTTCTTCGACCTCGACCGCACGCTCATGTCCGGCAGCAGCACCTACTACTTCGGCAAGGCGGCCTACCGGGAGGGCATCCTGCCGCTGCCCCGGCTCGTCGCCGACGCCCTGGGCTCGGTGACCTTCAAGCTGTTCGGGGCCTCCGACGAGACGTCCGAGGCCCTGCGCGACCGCATCCTGGACAGCGTGACCGGGGAGGCCGAGGAGACGCTGCGCCGGCTGGCGCCGGTCGTCGTCGGGGAGCTGCTGGCGCGGATCCGCCCAGAGGCCCAGGCGCTGCTGGACATGCACGAGGAGGCCGGTCGTGACGCGTACATCATCTCGGCCAGTCCCGTGGAGATCGTCTCGGAGCTGGCCCGGGCGCTGGGGATCGCCGGCGGCCTGGGCACCGTGAGCGAGATCGTGGACGGGTGCTACACGGGCCGTCTGGCGGGGCCGTTCTGCTACGGGGAGGGAAAGGCGCAGGTCGTGCGTGAGCTCGTCGCCGAGCGCGGCTACGACCCGGCCCGGTGCTACGCCTACGCCGACTCGGCCAGCGATGTGCCGATCCTGCAGCTGGTGGGCCACCCCGTGGCGGTCAACCCGGACCGCTCGCTGATGACGCTCGCGCACCGGCGGGGCTGGCCGGTGGTGGAGTTCAACCGCCAGGCCAAGCAGATCGCCAAGCTGTCGACCGCGGCCACGGTCGCGGCGGGCGCCGGGCTGGGCGGGTGGGCCGTGGGCCGGGGACAGGGACGGCGCGCCGCCGAGCGTCAGCGGCGTCCGCGGCGCGGCCTGCGGCTGGCCTGGGCCGCCTGAGATGCCCGCGCCGCCTGCCGGCGCGCGGGTGCGGGTCGGCTACTCGGACCACCTCGTCACGCTCATCGCCCAGGGCGAGGCCGCCGCGACGCGGCTGGCGGCCGCCGATCCGGACAGCCGGGCCGAGGTGACCCGGGCGGCGCGGCGTGAGTCCGCGCGCCTGTCCGCGCGCCTGGACGCCAGTCCGCTGCGCGACGACACCGCCGCCGCGGTCGACGCCCGCGAACACGACGGCGCCGCGGCCGTCCTCACCCCCGCGCCGGGTGTCGTGGGGGGATGGGCGGCGGCCCTGCGGCTGGAGGGCGTGCCGACCCAGGAGCTGGCCGCCGTGGAGTACGCCAACCTGCTGGCGTGCTTCGACGCCGAGCCCGCCCTGGCCGGGTCGTTCTTCGAGCGGCCACTCGACGCGCTGTCCGAGCTCCACGCCGTCGTCTGCCGTGGCCTGGTGGACGCCGGGGCCGTCGGGCGCCCCCGGCGGACGGAGCGGGCGGTCCACGAGGGCGCGCAGGGGCGGATCATCTACCGCGCCGCCGACCCGGCCGACCTGTCCGACCTGCTCGCCGGGCTGGCCGCGTGGCTGGGCCGCGGCAGCGCCGCGATGCCCTCGCTGGCGGTGGCCGGCGTGGTGCAGGAGCGCCTGCTGCAGTGGCAGCCCTACGAGGCGGCCAACGGCCGGGTCGCCCGCGCCGCGTCGCGCCTCGTCCTGCGCGCGCGCGGCCTCGACCCGGACGGCGCCGCGGTGTGCGAGCGGCTGCTGGCCGCCGATCCGGTCGGCTACCACGGCGAGGTGGCCGCCACGATCCGGCGCCGCGGTGACGTGGGCGGGTGGCTGGAGCGCTACTGCGAGGCCGCCGCCGCCGCCCTCACCGAGGCGGCCGACGAGGCCGCGGGCGGCCGGCCTCCGGCCCCGCCGGCGCGGGGCGCGGCGGTATGCGCCGGCGTCGCCCCCGGCGAGTCACTCACGGTGACCGAGTACGCCCGGCGGGCCGGCGTGACCCTGGAGACCGCGCGGGAGGACCTGCGCATGCTCGCCCGGGCCGGCGCCGTGTCCCCGGTGCCACGCAGCCGCGGCCTGCGCTACCGTCGGGCCGACGCCTGAGCCGGGTCAGTCGGACCGGCCGCCGCCGCCGAGCAGCTGCTCCCGCAGCCGCTCGAGGCCGTCGCTGCGCCGCACGGGCCACGAGCCGTCGCGCAGGCGGGGGCGCAGGTCCTGCACGCGCTGACGACAGCGCCTGCGCAGTTCGCTGACCGGCTGTGGTTCCAGCACCCGCCGGCCGTTGCGGATGGCCTCCACCAGCAACGGCTCGCCGTCCATCTCCTCGTCGTGCAGGCCGATCACGTCGCCGTCGTCGCGGCGCCACACCTGCTTGCGCCCGGGGCTGGTCGTCTTCGCCGGGTCGCCGCTGACCTTGACCACCGGCCGCCCGCCGATCTCCGTCAGCTTGTAGACGCCGGAGAAGGCCGGGTCGTGCCACGCCGTGATCAGCGACGTGCCCACCCCGTACCCGTCGATCGGTGCGTCCGCCTCCTCCAGGGCGGCGATGCGCCCGGCGTCCAGGTCGCCCGACGCGATGATCTGGGTCCCCTCCAGCCCCGCCTCGTCCAGCATGGGCCGGGTCCGCCGGGCCAGGTCGGCCAGGTCGCCGGAGTCCAGGCGCACGCCCCGCAGCCGGTGACCGTCGTCGGCGAGCTCCGCCGCGACCCGGATGGCGTTGGGCACGCCGCTGCCCAACGTGTCGTACGTGTCGACCAGGAGCACGCAATTGTCCGGGAACGAGCGGGCGAACGCGCGAAAGGCCTCCAGCTCGTCGCCGAACGCCATGACCCAGGAGTGGGCCTGCGTCCCCGCCAGCGGGACGTCGTAGGCCCGCCCGGCCTCGACGTTCGACGTGGCCGAGCAGCCGCCGATGAAGGCGGCGCGCGCGCCGGTCAGGGCCCCGTCGGGCCCGTGGGCGCGGCGGGCGCCCATCTCCAGCAGCGGCTTGCCGCCGGCCGCGCGGGCGATCTGCACGGCGTTGCTGGCGACCAGCGAGCTGTAGGAGATGCGGTGCAGCAGCGTGGTCTCGATCAGCTGGGCCTGGGCCAGCGGGGCGGTGACGCGCAGGATCGGCTCGTCGCCGAACACGGGCGTGCCCTCGGGCATGGCCCACACGTCCCCGGTGAAGCGCAGCCCCGCGAGGTGGTCCAGGAAGGCGTCGTCGAACATGTCCAGCGAGCGCAGGTAGTCCAGGTCCCCGCCGGTGAAGTGCAGGCTCCCCAGGTAGCCGAGAACGGGCTCCAGCCCCGCCGTGACGACGAGGTCGACGCCCCTGGGCGGGTGGCGGTGGTACAGGTCGAACGTGGCCAGGTCGTCGGCCCGGCCCTCCGCGTGGTAGCCGGCCATCATCGTCAGCTCGTACAGGTCGGTGAGCAGTGCCTCCGACAATGCGCAACAGCCTTTCACTCGTCGCCGTGGTCACCTGACGCCGGGGCCTGACGCGGCCGCGCCGCCCCCAGGACGGCCAGCACCTCGTCGCCGTAGCGGCGCGCCCTGACCGGCCCGAACCCGCGGACCTCGAGCAGCTCCCGGGTGCTGGCCGGCCGGCGCTCGGTGAGCGCGGCCAGGGTCCGATCGTCGAACACGACGTAGGCAGGCACGCCGTCGCGGCGGGACCGTTCCAGGCGCCAGGCGCGCAGGCGGCCGCCGACCCCCGCCTCGGGGCGGCGATGGGCGGCCGGCCGGGGCGCCCCCGCCCCCAGCCCGTACAGGAAGCGGGACGGACGGCGGCGCACGGGGGCGCCCCGGGCGCCGGGGCGGGACCGCGCCCACGACACCCACAGATGCCGCCGGGCGCGCGTCAGGCCCACGTACAGCAGGCGGCGCTCCTCGGCGACGGCCGCGTCGTCGGTGGCGTGGGAGATCGGCACGAGGCCCTCCTCCACGGCCACGATGAGCACGGCATCGAACTCCAGTCCCTTGGCCTTGTGCAGCGTCAGGAGGGTGACCGCCCCGTCGGGGTCGGCGGACTCGTGGCCGGCGGCGCCCCGGGCCACGAGGTCGTCGACGACCCGGGCGAACGTCGTCGCCGGGTCGTCGCGGACCGCCTGCGTGGCCAGCCCCAGCAGTGTGGACAGGTTGCGCCACCGCTCCCTGGCCGCCTCGCCGTCGGGCTCGCGCCGGGGGTGCCACGACAGCCCCTCGCGCAGAGCCCGCTCGACGAGCCGATCGGCGCGTGGCGCCCCCGCCGGGCTGGTGCCGTCGGGGGCGCCGGACGCCTCGGGGGGCGGGGTCGTCTCCCCGCCGCCGGCCCGGGCCCGCAGCAAGGCCAGGGCCTGGCGGATCTCGGGACGGTCGAAGAAGCCGCGCTCGCCCCGGACGACGTAGGCGACGCCTGCCCGGGACAGCGCCTGCTCCAGCGCCTCGGACTGGCTGTTGACGCGGTAGCAGATGGCGATGCGCCCCGCCGGCACGCCGTCGGCCAGCAGCTCTCGCACCCGGGCGACGACCGCGTCGCGCTCCGCGTCGTCGTCGTCGTAGCCGGCCAGTCGCGGCGCCGGCCCGGGAGGGTTGTGGGCGACCAGGCGCCTGGTGGTCACCCCCGGGGCGTTGCGCAGCAGGCGGTTGGCCACCTCCAGCACCTGGGGCGTCGAGCGGTAGTTGTCGACGAGCTGCACGATCGTCGCCCGTGGGTAGCGGCTGCGGAAGCTCCTCAGATAGGCGGGCGAGGCGCCCGCGAACCCGTAGATGGTCTGCGCGTCGTCACCGACGACGCACAGGTCGTCGCCGTCGCCCAGCCAGGCGTCCAGCAGCGCGTCCTGCGCCGGGTTGACGTCCTGGTACTCGTCGACGGTGACGAAGCGGTAGCGGCCGCGCACCTGGGCGGCGACGTCCTCGTGCTCACGCAGCATCCGCTCGGTGAGCAGGATCATGTCGTCGAAGTCGACGAGGTTGGCCCCGTCCTTGTCCCGCTCGTAGTCGGCGAAGACCGCCGCCATGCGCTCCGCCCCGAGCGGCGGGTGCCGCCCGTCCGCGTGTGCGGCGTACTGCTCCGGCGTCAGCCGCCGCGCCTTGGCCCACTCGACCTCGGCGGCCAGGTCGCGGGCCTCCACCCGCAGCCGCCGCGCGGCCGGGGCCAGCAGCCGCACCTTCGACGCCACCACCTCCGGGAGCGGACGGTCGGTCACGCGTGGCCAGAAGTGGCGCAGCTGCGCGTAGGCCGCGGCGTGGAACGTCGCCGCGCGCAGCGGCCCGGGCGTGCCGAGGCGCCGCAGGCGCGCGCGCAGCTCACCGGCGGCCCGGTCGGTGAAGGTGACGGCCAGGACCTGCTCGGGGCGGGCGGCGCCGGTCTCCACCTGATGGGCGATGCGGTGGGTGATGGTGCGGGTCTTGCCCGAGCCCGCGCCGGCCAGGATGCACACCGGCCCGGTGACCGCCTCCGCCGCGGCCCGCTGCCGGGCGTCGAGCCCGTCGAGCGCCGTCGTCATGGCGGCTGACTCTAGCCGCGCCCCCCGCCAAACCCGCGGTGTGTCGACTGACTGGCGGACATCGCCGGCCAGTCGACACACCTACTGCTGGAGCAGGGTGCGGAGGGCACCGGGGTCGGTCACGGGTCGCTCGCAGGCGAAGTTGCGGCAGACGTAGGCGGCCGGCCGGCCCTCGACCAGGGCGCGGCCCTCCAGCAGCGGCACGCCGGCCTGGTCAGGCGGTCCGACGGCCAGGACGCTGCCGGGCCGCCAGGCCTCCCGGTAGACAACTGCCAGGGCCCGGGTACGCGCGTCCGCCGGGTCGCCGGCGACGGCGACCTCGCGCGGCCCGGCGAGCAGGCGCTCGAAGGCCCGCAGCATCTCGCCGTAGCCGGTCGGGGCCTGCAGCGCGCGGTTCTGGAACCGCGCGAGGGTCCGCTCGGCGCGGCGGGAGTGGGCGGCGTCGCCCGTCAGCGCCGCCAGGCGCAGGTGCACGTCGGCCATGACGCTGGACCCGGCCGGCGTCGCGTTGTCCCACAGGTCCTTGGGCCGGGTCAGCAGGGGCTCGGCGTCGTGAGCGGTGGAGAAGTAGACGCCGGTGTCGTCCTCGGCGAAGCCGTCCTCCGCGGCGGCGGCCAGCTGTCGTGCCCAGGCGAGCCACCCGGGGTCGGCGTCGGCCTCGTACAGCGACAGCAGTCCCTGCGCCAGGAAGGCGGTGTCCTCCAGGAACGCCGGGACGCCGGCCCCGTGGCCTTCCCGCCACGTGTGGCGCAGGCGCCCGTCGACGACCAGCCGGTCCCGGACGAACGTGGCGCAGGCGCGCGCCGCGTCGACCCAGCCGGCGACGCCGAGCAGCGCGCCGGCCTCCGCCAGCGCGCCCAGCGCCAGCGCGTTCCAGCTGGTCAGCACCTTGTCGTCCAGGCCCGGGTGCACCCGCTGCTCGCGCCGCGCGTGCAGGGCCGCCCGCACGACCGCCAGGCGCCGCGCGAAGGCCGCGTCGTCCTCGTCGCGCGCCACCGGCTCGTGCAGGATGTTCGCCCGCGCCCCGCTGTCCTCCAGGGTGAAGTTGCCCTCGTCGGTGACCCCGAAGAAGCGCCGCCAGTCGGCGGGCGCCTCGCCGGCCTCCCTGACGACCTCGTCGAACTCCTCGGAGGGCCACACGAAGAACCTGCCCTCGACCCCCTCGGAGTCGGCGTCGGTGGCCGAGTACAGGCCCCCGTCGGGGTGGCGCATCCCGCCCAGCAGGTACTCGGCGGTCTCGGTCGCCACCCGCCGGAAGCGGGGCTGTCCCGTGAGCGCCCAGGCGTGGGCGTACGCCCGCAGCAGCAGGGCGTTGTCGTACAGCATCTTCTCGAAGTGCGGCACCAGCCACGCCTCGTCGACCGAGTAGCGTGCGAAACCCCCGCCGACGTGGTCGTAGATGCCGCCGCGCGACATCGCCTCGAGGCTGTGGACGGCGGCGTCGCGGGCGGTCTCGTCGCCGGTGCGCAGATGATGCGCGAGCAGGAAGTCGATGGTCATCGCCTGCGGGAACTTCGGCGCCTGGCCGAACCCCCCGAGGCGGCGGTCCCAGACGCGCTCGCAGCGCTCGGCGGCCAGGTGCGGGACGGCCGGGTCGACCGCCTCGGCGCCGTCGTCGGCCAGGTCGGTGGCGCGGCGCAGGTGGGCCGCGATGCGCTCCCCGGAGCCGAGCACCTCGTCGCGCTGGTCACGCCACGCGGCCCGCACCGCCTCCAGCACCTTGGGGAAGCCGGCCATGCCCATGCGGTCATGCCGCGGCCAGTACGTGCCCCCGAAGAACGGCGTGCCGTCGGGCGTGAGGAACACGCTCATGGGCCAGCCGCCGTGGCCGGTCAGCGCCTGTACCGCGTCCATGTAGACGCTGTCGACATCCGGTCGCTCCTCGCGGTCGACCTTGACGGGGACGAAGCCGGTGTTGAGCTGGTCGGCCACCTCGCGGTCCTCGAACGACTCGTGGGCCATCACATGGCACCAGTGGCACGACGAGTATCCCACGGACAAGAAGATGGGCTTGTCCTCCTCGCGCGCGCGCCGGAAGGCCTCCGGCCCCCACTCCAGCCACCGCACGGGGTTGTCGGCGTGCTGGCGCAGGTAGGGGCTGGAGGCGTGCTGCAGGCGGTTGGGCATGGCGTCTCCCGGGTCGGTCAGGGACGGTCGAGCGCGGGGCGCGGCTTGCCCCCGGCGAACAAATGTTCGATACTGTCGGGCATGCGGCAAAGCCCCACCACGCCCGAGACTCATCGGGTCGCGCCGTGACCTCGCTCGCCGACCTCCAGCGCGCACCCGGCCTTCCCACCCGGGCGACAGCGGCGACGCTGTCCCTGCGGGTGGAGCGGGTGCGCACGTTCGACACGCCCGAGTTCTCCGGCATGACCTTCCTGGAGGTCGACGCCCAGTCTGCCCTCAACCGGGTGCGGGGCATGCCGTTCGGCTGGAGCATCAACCCCTACCGGGGCTGCTCGCACGCCTGCAGCTACTGCTTCGCCCGGCCCACGCACACGTACCTGAACCTGTCGGCGACCGAGGACTTCGAGAAGGTCGTGGTCGTCAAGACCAACGTCGTGGAGGTGCTGCGACGCGAGCTGG
>JAHWKQ010000081.1 GCA_019347785.1 Actinomycetota bacterium | reverse complement strand
GTCCGCGCCCTGCGGGACGTGGACCTGGACGTTCCCGCCGGCACGGTCCTCGGCCTTCTGGGCCCGAACGGGGCGGGCAAGACGACCATGGTGCGCATCCTGACGACGCTGCTGGCGCCGGACGCGGGACACGCCGAGGTCGCCGGCCACGATGTCGTCCGCGACGCCGCCGCGCTGCGCGCGGTCGTCGGCCTGGCGGGCCAGTACGCCGCCGTCGACGAGAACCTGACGGGCCGTGAGAACCTGGAGATGGTGGGCCGGCTGTACCACATCGGCAGGGTCGAGGCCCGCCGGCGGGCCGACGAGGTGCTGGAGCGCTTCGAGCTCACCGACGCCGCCCACCGGACCGTGAGGACGTACTCGGGCGGCATGCGGCGCAGGCTGGACCTGGGGGCGAGCCTGGTGGGACGGCCGGCCGTGCTGTTCCTCGACGAGCCGACCACCGGTCTGGACCCCCGGAGCCGCCTCGGGATGTGGGACGTCATCAAGCAGCTCGTCGGCGAGGGCACCACCTTGCTGCTGACGACCCAGTACCTGGAGGAGGCCGACCGGCTGGCCGACGACATCGCCGTGATCGACGACGGCCGGGTGATCGCCGAGGGCACCGCGTCGCAGCTGAAGTCCCGGGTCGGCGGGGAGGTCCTGGAGCTGCGGGTCGTCGAGCGCGACCGGACGGGCACGGCCGTGCGGGCCATCGCCGGCCTGGGCGCCGCGTCGCCCACCGCCAGCCCGGAGACGGGGTTGGTCACCCTGCCGGTGCGCGGCGGCACGACCGTGCTGGCCGAGGCGGTCCGCCGCCTCGACGCCTCCGATGTCGCCGTCGCGGACCTGGCGCTGCGCGGGCCGTCGCTGGACGACGTGTTCATGGCCCTCACCGGGCACGCGGCCGCGGGGGGCGACCCGGCGGGGGACGGGCAGGTGCCGGCGCGGCGAAGCGCGGGACGGCCATGAGCGCCATGCCGGTCACGGCCCCCGGTGCGCGCCAGCGCTTCGCCTGGACGGTCTCGGACACCCTCGTCATGGCCCGGCGCAACCTGCTGCGCTACCTGCGCCTGCCCAACCTGCTCGTCTTCTCCACGGTGCAGCCGGTGATGTTCGTGCTGTTGTTCACCTACGTGTTCGGCGGGGCGATCGACGTGCCCGCCGACAGCTACATCGACTACCTCATCCCCGGCATCTTCGTGCAGACAGTGGTCTTCGGCGCGACGCAGACCGGCGTCGGGCTGGCCGAGGACCTGTCGCGGGGCATGGTCGACCGCTTCCGCTCGCTGCCGATGGCCCGCTCGGCCGTGCTGGCCGGCCGGACGCTGGGCGACACCGTCCGCAACGTGTTCGTCGTGCTGCTCATGACCGGCGTGGGAGCGCTCGTGGGCTTCCGCTTCCACGCCGGCCTCCTCCCCGCGGTCGGGGCCCTGGCGCTGGCCGTGCTGTTCGGCCTCGCCTTCTGCTGGGTGCAGGCCTTCATCGTGCTGTCCGTCGGCAACGTCGAGGCCGCGCAGGCGGCCGGCTTCATCTGGCTGTTCCCGCTGGTGTTCGCCAGCTCCGCCTTCGTTCCCGTCGCCTCGATGCCGGGCTGGCTGCAGGCGTTCGCGGAGGTGCAGCCGATCAGCGTCACGATCGACGCGCTGCGGGCCCTGTGCCTGGGCGGGCCGACGGCGACGCACGTGTGGCGGGCCCTGGCGTGGGTCGCGGTGATCCTGCTCGTCTTCGTGCCACTGTCCGTGCGCCGCTACCGCAGGGTCGCCTGAGCGCCGGGAGGGCGGGGCCGCCCGCCCATCAGCCGTGCAGGGGCACGACCGACAGGCGCTGGGCGCCCGCGGCGGCGTCGAACCAGGTGACCGTCTGCGCCGGGGCCTCGACCCGCGCGTGACCGCTGGAGACGTCCGCCACCCCACCGTGGGGGTAGTGGACCCGCGGGAGATAGACGGTGGTCGGGGCCACGACGGCGGCGTCGACGTCGACCTCCAGGGTGAACAGCCCGGTCGCGGGGTCGAACTCCTGGTGGGTCGGGACCCCCGCGGCCCGCCACACCCGCGGGCGGCAGAACCCGGGCACGGCGCGGCCGCCGTCGTCCGGCCCGCCCCGGCCGGTGCGCTGGTCGCGTGAGTAGACCGACAGGTCCTCCCCGTTCCACCGGTCGCCGTGCGCGTTGTCGTTGTCGGGCGTGTAGTTCCACAAGGTGGCGTGCACGAGGTTGGCGTCGAGCGCGGCGAAGTAGCTGTCCAGGGCCCGCTCGTGCGCCGAGAAGTCGCCGGTGGCGAAGGCGGCGCCGTCGTCGAGGTCGAACGCGAGCCCGAACTCGCCCACCAGGGTCGGGACGTCGCCGAGGGACTCGCGCGACGCGGCGACCAGCGACCCGATCTGCTCGACGAACGAGCGACGCACCGCGGCCTCGCCCTCGACGCGCCGCCCCGTTCCCTGGTCCCACGCGACCGCCGGGTCGTAGCGGCGCTCGAACAGGGTTCGCGCGTCGTACCAGTGGCCGGCGTTGACGACCGGGGCGTCGGCGTCCCACCGGGGAGGCCGCGCGTCGCCCGGGGTCCCCTCGACGAAGAACACCGCCGTGCGGTGCGCGTCGCTCAGCGCCTCGGCGTATGCCCGGGCGAACAGGCGCAGGCAGTCGTCGCGGAAGTCGACGTCGGCGAAGTGGGCCGGGCGCAGCAGCCGGGGCCGGCCGTCGTCGCCGACGTCCCACACGCCATGCGCGCGCCACACGTCGGCGTCGGGGCGGCGCCATGCCGACACCCCGGCGGGGTTGAGTGTGACCGGCCGGTGTTCGTCAGCGTGCCCGGCGTCGTGGAGGAAGCCGGCGCCGAGCTCCACGTCACGGGGGAAGCCGGCGCCGACGCTCAGCGAATCCAGTCCGGTCAGGCGCGGGCCTCGCGCGAGCGTCGGCAGCACCCGCGCGAGGTCGCCGATGCCGAGGTAGCCGGGGCTCGGCTCGTTCAGCGTGTCGTACCCGACCACGTGCGGCAGGTCGGCGACGCGCTCCGCGACGGCGCGCATGGCGCCGATGAAGTGACGCTGCAGGAAGCCCTGCGCCGGCTCGCCGTGCAGCCGCGCCCCCGGGGCGACCCGGTCCCCGGCGAAGAACAGCGAGAACATCGTCGCGCTGGCCAGCCGCACGTCGTTGGTCGTCCAGGTCATCGGCGGGTACCCGCCCGGGCCGCGCCGCTGCATCGTGACGGCCGCCTCCGCCTCGTCCAGGCGCGGGACGTCGAAGCCGGCCAGCTCCAGCGTCCACCCCGGCGCTCCGTCGCCGCCGGACATGCGGCTCCACACGTCCTGGTGGGGATCGACGAAGACGGTGAGGCCGTGCGCGCCGGCCCGCTCCACCACGGCTCGCAGGTAGTCCAGGTACGCCTCGTCGCGCTCGCCGGGCCCGCCGTGCTCGACGGCCTCCCAGGTCACCAGGAAGCGCAGGCAGTCGAAGCCCCAGTGGCGCAGCCGCCCGTAGTGCTCGTCGGCCTCCTCCAGCGGGAACGGCCGGCCCACGAACGACACGTCGCGGTGCCCGGAGAAGTCCGTGGGCAGGTGCGTGGACCCGTCGGGCGCGGCCGGAACCTTCGAGCTGCCCGCCAGGTTGACGCCCCGCAGCAGGGCCAGGCGCCCGTGCTCGTCGGCGAACCATGGCCCGGCGACCGTCAGCGGCACGGCGCTCCCTCCCGTCGTGGCCACTTGCCCCGGGGCATCCTTTCCCCGCCGCCGGGGCACAGACGCGCCCATGGCACCGAGGTGGTCCCGTGCGCTGGTCACCGGCGCGTCCAGCGGCATCGGCGAGGCGTTCGCCCGGCGGCTGGCCGCCGACGGCACCGAGCTCGTGCTCGTCGCGCGCCGGGGCGCACGGCTGCGGGCGCTCGCCGCCGGGCTGGCCCCGGCCGCCGTCGAGGTGGTCACCGCCGACCTGGGCGAGCCATCCGACCTGGCCCGGGTCGAGGCCCGCCTGGCCGACGCCGACCGGCCGGTCGACCTGCTCGTCAACAACGCGGGCTTCGGCACCTCCGGGCCGTTCGCCGACCTGCCCGCCGACCGCGAGGAGCTCCAGGTGCGCGTCAACGTCGTCGCCCCCCTGCGGCTGGCGCGCGCGGCGCTGCCCGGCATGCGGGAGCGGGGGCGGGGCGCCGTGGTCAACGTGGCGTCGCTGGCGGCCTACCAGCCGTACCCGTACGGGGCGACCTACGGGGCCACCAAGGCCTTCCTCGCAAGCTTCAGTCAGGCCCTGCACGAGGAGCTGCGCGGCAGCGGGGTGCGGGTGCTCGCGCTGTGCCCGGGCTTCACGCGGACCGAGTTCCAGCAGAGCGCCGGGGTGGGCACGGGGCCCGTCCCAGACGGGCTGTGGATGAGCGCGGACCGGGTCGCGGCGGCCGGTCTGCGCGCCCTGTCGTCCGGTCGGGTGCTGACGATTCCCGGCGTGGTCAACGCCACTGCCGCGGCCGTGTCGAAGGTGCTGCCGGCCGCGGTCACCCGGCGGGTGGTCGCCGTCGGCGCCCGGCGCCGGCGCGCGGGGGCGTAGGTTCCGGCGCCGGCGGCAAGGCTCCTGTGACAGCCAACGGGACTGGAGCGACCACATGGAATTCGTCAACGTCCGGGGCGAGCACGTGCCCGTGATCGGGCTCGGCACCTGGCAGCTGGAGGGCGAGGAGTGCCGTGCCGCCGTGGAGCAGGCACTCGACATCGGCTACCGCCACCTCGACACCGCGCAGATGTACGGCAACGAGGACAAGATCGGCGCGGTGCTGCGCTCCACGCCGGTCGACCGGGGCGAGCTGTGGGTGACCACCAAGATCTCCAACGACAACCACGCCCACGACGACGTGATCTCCTCGACCGAGGAGAGCCTGCGCAAGCTGGGCACCGACTTCGTCGACCTGTTGTTGATCCACTGGCCGGTGGAGTTCGAGTCCATCCGCGAGACTCTCGACGCGATGCTTCTCCTGCGCGACGACGGCAAGATCCGTCACCTCGGCGTGAGCAACTTCCCCCCATCGCTGTTCGACAAGTCCGCCGAGCACGCCCCGCTGCTGTGCAACCAGGTCGAGTACCACCCGTTCCTTTCGCAGCACAAGGTCATCCAGGCCGCGCGCCGTCACGACGCGATGGTGACCGCCTACTCCCCGCTGGCCCGTGGTGAGGTCTTCTCCGACGAGTCCGTGCTGGACGAGATCGCCCGGGCGAAGAACAAGACGGCCGCCCAGGTGGCGCTGCGCTGGCTGATCGACCAGGACAACGTCTCGGCCATCCCCAAGTCGACCAGCCGGGAGCACATCCAGGCCAACATCGACATCTTCGACTTCGCGCTCAGCGACGAGGAGCACGGGCGCATCGACGGCCTCGAGCGCGGCGAGCGCATCATCGACCCGCCGTTCGCACCCGACTGGGAGGACTGACCGCAGACTCCGGCTGCCCCGCGTGCCCCCGCCCCGCCGGGTCGGCACCATTGGCCCATGCACCGGTTCCTGCTGCGTCCGAGGTGGCTGGCCGGCCACGTCCTCGTCGTGGTCGCCGTCGTGGGCTTCGTCAACCTGGGTTTCTGGCAGCTGCGCCGGCTCGACGAGCGCCGGCAGCTCAACGCGGTCGTGCGGCGCCGTCACGAGGCCCCGGCGCGGCCGCTGTCCGCCCTGCTGCGGGGGGCCGGCGGGGATCCGCGGTCGGTGCAGTGGCGGCGGGCGACCGTCACGGGGACCTACGACACGGGCGCCGAGGTGCTGCTCACCGCACGCTCCCGGGCCGGGCAGCCCGGCCATCACGTGCTGACGCCGCTCGTGACCGGCGACGACCGTGCCGTGATCATCGATCGCGGCTGGGTCCCCTACCGGGTTCCCGGACCACCCGTGAGGCCCGCCACACCGCCGGTGGGACCGGTCACCGTCCACGGCGTGGTGCACACGGGCCGGCGGACCGACCAGTACGGTCGCGCGGAGTCGGGACGTCTGGAGTTCGTGTCCCAGGTGGACCTGGACAGGCTGGCCGGGCCGGCGCCGGCGCCGCTGGCGCCCGTCTACGTACAGCTGCGGCGCCAGTCCCCGCCGCAGCCGGGGTCCCTGCCCGTGCCCGCGCGGCTGCCCCCCCTGACGGAGGGGCCGCATCTGTCCTATGCGGGCCAGTGGTTCCTGTTCGCCATCATCGTCGTGGTGGGCTATCCACTCCTGCTGGCCCGGACCGCCCGCGAGCAGCGTGGCGGCGCGCGTCACGGCGGGCACCTCGGTGATCCTCCCGCGGCCGCCCCGGTGGCCGGGCGCGGGAGCTGACCGCCGACTCGGGGGACCCGGGCGCTACCGTGGCCGCGCCTCGCCGCTCCACCGACGCGAAGGACCGGCCGTTGCCCGCCACCGACGCCCTGACCCGGGACGAGGCCCGTGCCCGCGCCGCCCTGCTGTCCGCCGTGGGCTACGAGGTCGCCGTGGACCTGGAGGACGGGGACACGTTCACCAGCCAGACGGTGGTGCGCTTCGACTGTGCCGAGCCGGGCGCATCCACCTTCGTCGACCTCGACGCCCGGGGCGTCTCGACCGCCGAGTTGAACGGCCGCACCCTGCCCGCGGCCGCCTTCACCGGCCACCGGCTCGAGCTGGACGACCTGCGGGCCCACAACGAGCTGCGGGTCGGGGCGCGTTGCGCCTACCGCCGGACCGGGGCCGGCCTGCACCGGTTCGTCGACCCCGTGGACGGTCACCACTACCTGCACACGCAGTTCGAGCCGTTCGACGCGCACCGGGTCTACGCCTGCTTCGATCAGCCCGACCTCAAGGCACGGTTCACCTTGACGGTCCGGGCGCCCGCCGGGTGGGAGGTCGTCAGCAACGGCGCGGTCCTCGAGCGGCCGACGGGAGGCGAGCCCGGCACGTGGCGCTTCGCTCCCACCCCGCCGGTGTCGCCGTACATCACCGCGCTGGTGGCGGGCCCCTTCCACGCCGTGCGCGACCGACACGCCGGGATCGATCTCGGCGTGTTCTGTCGACAGTCGCTCCTCCCCCATCTCGACGTCGACGAGATCCTTACAGTGACGCGCCAGGGATTCGATTTCTTCACCGGCGCCTTCGACTACCCCTATCCGTTCGGCAAGTACGACCAGCTGTTCGTGCCCGAGTTCAACTTCGGGGCCATGGAGAACGCCGGCTGCGTCACGCTCAGCGAGAGCTACGTGTTCCGGTCCAAGGTCACCGACGCCGCCCGGCAGGGCCGCGCCGGCACCATCCTGCACGAGATGGCGCACATGTGGTTCGGCGACCTGGTCACCATGCGCTGGTGGGACGACCTGTGGCTGAACGAGAGCTTCGCCACCTACATGGGGACGCTGGCGCTGGCCGAGGCCACGCGCTTCCGCGACGCCTGGGCCGGCTTCGCCCACGGGGTGAAGGCGTGGGCCTACCAGCAGGACCAACTGCCGTCGACCCACCCCATCGTGGCGGACAACGCCGACACGAACGCGGTACGCGTGAGCTTCGACGGGATCACCTACGCCAAGGGGGCGTCGGTGCTCAAGCAGCTCGTGGCCTGGGTGGGCCGCGACGCGTTCATGGCCGGGCTGCGCGGCTACTTCCGCCGCCACGAGTACGCCAACGCCACCCTCGCGGACTTCCTGGCAGCCCTCGAGCAGGCCTCCGGGCGCGACCTCGGCGCGTGGTCGCGGCAGTGGCTGGAGACGGCGGGGGTGGCGACACTGCGTCCGGAGGCCCAGGCCGACGGTGACACGTACCGGTCGCTGGCGGTCCTGCAGGAGGCGCCGGCGCGTCATCCCACCCTGCGCGCGCACCGGCTGGCGCTGGGCCTGTACGGCGGCGACGGCGACCGGCTGGCCCGGCGCCGGCGCCTGGAGCTGGACGTCGCCGGGCGGCACACCCCCGTCCGCGAGGCCGGCGGCCAGGCGGTGCCCGACCTGCTGCTGGTCAACGACGACGACCTGGCCTACGCCAAGGTGCGCCTCGACGAGCGGTCGCTGGCCACCCTCGACGAGCGGCTGTCCGATCTGGAGCAGCCGCTGGCCCGGGCGCTGTGCTGGAGCGCGGCCTGGGACATGACCCGCGACGCGGAGCTGGCGACACGCCGCTGGGTCCGCCTCGTCGTCGCGCACGCCGCCCGCGAGACCGACATCACCCTGTTGCAGACGCTGCTGGGCCAGGCCCGGGCGGCGATCGACCGGTACGGGGACCCGGCCAACCGCCCCGCCGCCCGGGCCCTGCTGGCCGGCCGCGCCCGCGAGGAGCTCGCCCAGGCGCCGCCCGGCTCCGACGCCCAGCTCGTGTGGGCCCGCACGTGGGTGTCCGCCGCCGACAGCCCCGACGACCTCGGGCGGGCCCGAGCCCTGCTGGGCGGAGCCGAGCGCGTCGAGGGCCTGGCCGTCGACACCGACCTGCGCTGGCACATCGTGACGGCCCTGGCCGCCGCCGGCGACGGCGACGAGGCGCTCGTGGCGGGTGAGCTCGAGCGGGACCCGACCGACTTCGGCGCGCGCCGTGCGGCGGCCGCGCGGGCCGCCCGGCCGGACGGGTCGGCCAAGACGGCCGCGTGGGAGGCGCTGACGGGTGGCGGGGACCTGACGCTGGCGATGATGCGCGCGCTGGCGTCGGGGTTCTGGCAGCCCGGCCAGGAGGAGCTGCTGGCCGGATGGGTCGACCGGTG
>JAHWKQ010000276.1 GCA_019347785.1 Actinomycetota bacterium | reverse complement strand
GGCCAACCGCTCGGGACGGCGGCTCTCGGCGTCGGCATCGGCCCGCGCCCGACGGGCGGCGTCGACCTCGCCGCGCCAGTCGACCTCGGTGGCGTACGGCGTGTCGGGCAGCAGCGCTTCGGGCGCATCGCCCCGACGGGTGCCCGCGACGTAGGCCGTCGACACCGCGACGAGGTGTGTCGACGGGCCGAGCACGCGAGCGACCCGGCTCGGCCCGAGCAGGTTCACCTCGACGGCGGCGTCGAGCGGGGAGTCGAAGCTGACCGTTGCGGCCGAGTGCACCACGACGTCGCACGACGTGAAGGTGGCCAGGTCGGCGTCGGACAGCCCGAGTCCGTCGGTGCCGACATCGCCGTCGACGACGTGGATTCGCCGGGCCATGTCGTCGTCGAAGCGGTCGCCCAGCTCGGCTCGCAGGCGGTCGAAGCAGTCGTTGCGCAGGATCTCGCGGCGCACCCGCTCGGCGGCGCCCCGGCGGCCGCCCCGCACCAGCAGGACGAGCGTGCAGTCGGGGACGCTGCGGAGCAGCCGTTCCACCAATGCCGTGCCCAGGAAGCCGGTAGCGCCGGTCACGCCGATGCGGCGACCCGCCAGAGCCCTCGCGATCATCGACACCTGTCTACCATCTGGTAGATGGGAGAGGAGACGACCGCCGAACGCATCCTGCGGGCGGCGCTGCTCTCCTTCGGCACGCGGGGCTACGAGGCCACGTCGCTGGACGCTTTGGCCGCCTCGCTCGGCATCCGCAAGCAGACGATCCTCTACTGGTTCCCGAGCAAGGAAGCCCTGCTCGACGCCGCCATCGACCGGGCCGCGGCCGACCTTTCGGAGGCGCTCGAGCGGACGTTGAGCCGGGCCGGTCGGGGGTGGGAGCGGGTCGAGGCCATCGTGCGCTCCGTCTTCCGGCTGGCCGCCCGTCGCCCGGAGTTGCTGGGCCTGCTGCGGGAGATGGGCCGGCTGGGGCCGCCCGCGTCCAGTCGGCTGAGCGAGGCGCTCGACCCGCTGCTGGCCCGGGCCACCGGGTTCCTGGAAGAGGAGATGGCGGCCGGGCGCATGCGCCGCAACGACCCCCGGTTGGTACTGCTCGCCGCCTACTCGGCGGTGGTGGGGGTGGCGACCGAGGTGGAGGTGTACCGGGCGCTGGGGGAGGAGCCGACGGCGCGGTCGCTGGTCCGGCGGCGCAACGAGCTGTTGCAGTTTCTCCGGTCCGCCCTGCTGGAGCCGCCCGCCACGGCATGACCCCGTTCTCGTTGCGGAAGTGCGCACGGGGGCGCGCACTTCCGCAACGAGAACCGCCGCATTATCGCTTGGGCGGGGTGTAGCGCTTCGACCGCTCGGGCCGCTTGGGCTTGGCCTCGGCCTCGACGACCCGCCGCTGCCGGCGCTTGCTCGGCCGGGGCTCGCGGGGCGGGCGTGTGGCCGCCGCCGCCTTCGACGCCCGGAACATGAGCACGCCGCCGCCCGCGATGTAGAAGGCCCCGAGCAGCCACGTCGTGGGCGTCCACGGCCCGAACGAAATCAGGAACGCCGCCGCGCCCGTCATGACGACACTGCGACGGCGGGCGGCCAGGAACAGCAGCACGGCCATGGCCACGCCGATCCCCGACGCCACGAACGCCGTCGTGCTCGGCATGGAGGGCACCCGTCCGGCCACGAAACCGACGGCCGCCACGGCGGCGCCGATGTAGGCGAGCCGCTGCTGGCGGTCGTCGAGCCGGATTACTGCGCCCGTCGGAGCAGCCACGGTCGGATCACCACCCACGAGTCGTCGGGACCGCCGCGCTCGACGTGGAGCTCGACGGCGGCGTCGGGGTCGAACGGGGGAAGGTTGATCTCCTGGACGATGGCCACGTCGTCGTCGCGGTGGTCGACCGCCTCACGCACGCCGAGGGACATCGCCGTCAGGACGGCCCCTGCCGCCGTCCGCTGGTGCCACGTCACGCCACCCACCCTACCGACGCCTCGAAGTGTGCGGGGTTGGGGGCGGGGGGGCGCCCCCACGCCGCCCACTGCGGGGGTGTGCGCGGGGGGCGCGGGGGGGGGGGGGGCCGGGGTCGGGCGCCCCCCCCGCGGGCCGCGGGCGGGAGAGCGG
>JAHWKQ010000080.1 GCA_019347785.1 Actinomycetota bacterium | reverse complement strand
ACGACCGCGTCCGGGAGACGGCCCTCGCGCGGCAGCACCTGCGCCCGGGCCTCCGTGCCGTTGACCTTGACGAACTCGCGGACGACCAGCGGGAAGGGGTGGGGCCCGACGACCGAGCCGATGAGGTAGTGGGTGGTCTCCACGTTTGCCACCCAGTCGCGCATGGCCTCGTTGATCGCGTCCTTGAGCGTGCGGCTGCCGGTCGCCACCGGCACGACCCGCGCACCGAGCAGACGCATGCGCACCACGTTGAGGCGCTGCCGGCGGCAGTCCTCCTCGCCCATGTAGACGACGCAGTCCAGCCCCAGCAGCGCCGCGATGGTTGCGGTCGCCACGCCGTGCTGGCCGGCGCCCGTCTCGGCGATGAGCCGCCGCTTGCCCATCCGCTCTGCCAGCAGCCCCTGGCCGAGCACGTTGCACAGCTTGTGGCTGCCGGTGTGCCCCAGGTCCTCGCGCTTGAGGTAGATGCGGGCGCCGCCCGCGTGCTCGCCCAGTCGCTGTGCGAGGTACAGGGGGGTGGGGCGTCCCCCGTACTCGCCGGCGAGCCGGTCGAGGCGCGCACGGAAGGTCTCGTCGGCGCTGGCGTCGGCGAAGGCGGCCTCGAGCTCGTCGAGCGCGGCGACGAGCGCCTCGGGGACGAAGCGGCCCCCGAACCGCTCGAAGTGGCCGGCCGACACCGGGCCGGGCGTGGTGCTGGTCGTCATGGGATGCTCCTGTCGTTCCGTGGGCGCCCGGCGGCCACCAGCGCCGCGACGGCCGTGGTGGGGTCGGGCGCCGTGACCAGGTGCTCGCCGACCAGCACCGCGTCGGCGCCCAGCCGCGCGTAGCGGGCGACGTCCGCGGGCCCGTGGACCCCGCTCTCGGCCACGGTGGGACAGCGCGACGGCAGCTGCGAGCGGACCGCCTCGAAGCGCCCCGGGTCCACCGCGAGGGTGCCCAGGTCGCGGGCGTTGACGCCGACGACCATGTCGGCGCGGGGAGCCAGGTCCCCCGCCCGGGCCGCCCGGGCGGCCTCCCCCGCGTCGTGCACCTCGACGAGCGCCGACAGCCCGGCGCGCCCCGCGCATCGCAGCAGCCCCGTGAGGACGGCCTGGTCCAGAGCGCCCACGATGAGCAGCACGGCGGCCGCCCCGGCGGCGCGCGCTTCCCATACCTGGTAGCGGTCGACGATGAAGTCCTTGCGGATCACGGGAACCGCGACGGCGCGGGCGACGCGCTCCAGGTCGTCCAGCGACCCGCCGAAGTGCCACGGCTCGGTCAGCACGCTGACGCCCACCGCCCCGCCCGCGGCGTACGCGCGGGCGAGCTGGGCGGGGTCGGCCACGGGCGCCATGGGGCCCCGCGACGGGCTCGCCCGCTTGATCTCGCCGACGACGGCGACGTCCGGCCCCACCAGCGCCGCGCCCAGCGGGGGCGGTGTGGGCAGCCGCGACGCCCGCGCCCGCAGCGCCTGCTCGGGGATGCCCGCGCGAGAGCGCTGGACCCGGGCGTGCGCCTCGCGTGCCGCCCGGTGCAGGAACCCCTCCCCGGCCACTCGGCCGCGCGCGCTCACGGGTCGGGCTCGATCACGGCGTGGTCGGTGACGGGCCGGGTCGGCGAGGGGTGGGCGCGCATGACGCAACTGTAGTCAGCCACCGGCGGGGGGAGCCACATCGGCGGCGGGCGCGCGCAGCGCGGACGGCAGCGCCTCGGCGGCCCGCACGGCCGCCAGCAGCCCCATGGCCTTGTTGCGGGTCTCCTCCAGCTCCAGCTCTGGGACGCTGTCCGCGACGACGCCCGCGCCGGCCTGCACCTGGGCCCGCCCGCCCGCGAAGACCAGGGTCCGGATGGCGATGCACAGGTCGAGGTTGCCGGCGAAGTCGACGTAACCGATGCCCCCGCCGTACAGGCCGCGGCGCGTGGGCTCCAGCTCCTCGATGAGCTGCATGGCGCGCACCTTCGGCGCCCCGGTCAGCGTGCCGGCGGGGAACGTGGCCCGCAGCACGTCCACCGGGCCGACGCCCTCGCGGAGCCGCCCGCCCACCCGGGAGACGAGGTGCATGACGTGGCTGTAGCGCTGCACGTCCATCAGCTCGGTGACCCGCACCGTTCCCAGGCGGCTGATGCGACCCAGGTCGTTGCGGGCGAGGTCGACGAGCATGACATGCTCGGCCCGCTCCTTGTCGTCCGCCAGCAGCGCGCGGCTCAGACGAGCGTCCTCGGCCTCATCGGCCCCCCGGGGGCGGGAGCCGGCGATCGGCCAGATCGTCGCCAGGCCGTCGCGCACCGTCACCAGCGCCTCGGGCGACGAGCCGACGACCTGATGGTCGCCGAGGTCGAACACGAACATGTACGGGGAGGGGTTGATGACGCGCAGGACCCGGTAGACGGCGAACGGGTCGACCGACGTCGGCAGCGAGAACCGCCGCGAGGGCACCACCTGGAAGACGTCGCCCGCGGCGATGTGCTCCTTGCAGCGGCTGACCATGTCGAGGAACCGCTCCGGGGTCATGTTCGCGCGGGCGTCGTCCACCACGGTGGCCTCCGGAGGCGGCACGGAGGGGGCCGAGACCGGGGACGACAGGGTGGCCACGAGGCGCTCGGAGTCGGCCACCGCGGCGTCGTACTGAGCCGCGGGGTCGCCGCCCACGAGCACATTGGACACGACCGCCATGCGCTGGCGCAGGTGGTCGAACGCGATGATCTGGCCGGGCACGTGCAGACGGGCCATGTCGGTCCCCGACGCCTCCCGGGAGCTCGCCGGGAGACGCTCGATGAAGCGCACGACGTCATAGCCCAGGTAGCCGACCGCGCCGGCGTGCAGCGGCGGCAGGCCCTCGAGCGCGGGAGCGCGCAGCGCCGCCACCAGGGCCTCGAGCGTGACCAGCGGGTCACCGGTCGCCGCGGCAGCCGCGACCGGGCGCAGCGCCGGCGCCGGGCGGGCGGGCCAGTCCAGCGTCACCCCGCCCTCCCGGGCGCGCAGCCCCAGCAGCGGACGGAGCCCGATGAACGAGTGGCGACCCCAGCGCTCGCCGCGCTCGACGGACTCCAGCAGGAAGGTCGGCCCGCCGGCCCGTCGCACGCGGTCGTACACGGCCACCGGTGTCTGCAGGTCCGCGAGCACCTCGCGCCAGACGGGAACGACCGCGTGGTCGCGGGCCAGCGCGACGAACTCGGCCCGCGAGGGGCGGTAGATCCCCGCCCTCACGCCGGCCGCAGCGGCCGGTGGAAGCAGCTGCGCGCGCCGGTGTGGCAGGCGACCCCCGGCCCGCGCTGGTCGACGCGCACGAGCAGCGTGTCACCGTCACAGTCGGCCACGACCTCGACGACCCGCTGCACGTTGCCGCTGGTCGCGCCCTTGCGCCAGGGCTCGCCCCTGGCGCGTGACCAGAAGACCGTCTCGCCGTGTCGCATGGTCTCCGCCAGCGTCTCCTCGCTCATCCACGCGAGCATCAGCACCTCCCCGGTGTCGTGCTGTTGCACGATCGCGGGGACGAGGCCCGCCCCGTCGAAGCGCACCGCCGTGGGCGTGTCCATCGGTCTCCCAGCCGCCGCGCCCTGGTCCGCCCGGCGTGTGCGACCCGGCGCGCGGTTCCCGCGCGGGCCTGCGGCCGATGTTAGTTTGTCCCCTCTCGAACGGAGCAGCGGGCCGACCCCCTGTCGGCTCCGAGCCCGGGCCGCACTGTCGGGGGCCGCACTGTGAGGTACGTCGTCACCTTCCGCAGCATGAAGGACGCGCGCAAGGCGATCGCGGCGCTGGAGCGCCATGGGGTGCGCGCGTCGAGCATCACCCTGGCCGGCGAGGAGCTGGAGGCGACCCGCCTTTCGGGCACGGGGCGCCGCGACGAGCGGCTGCTGCGCTTCGGCACGAGGACGATGGGGACGGGGATCGCGCTGGGGACCGTCGCCGGGGGCGTCGTGGGGGCGGCCGTGGGCGGCCTGCTGTACGGCTGGCTGTCGGTGGGGATGTGGGCCTGCGTCGGCGTCGGCGTCGTCATCGTCGGCGTCCTGGGATTCTTCTCGGCGACCATCGGCGTGACGCCGCAGAGCGAGGCGGGCATGGCGGCGCTGGAGTCCGACGACCCCGAGGGCGACGTCACGGTGGAGGTCGGCACCACCGACGACGACGAGATCGCCGCCGCCGAGAGAGCGCTGGACTCGGCGTCGCCTGAGCAGGTCGACCGGCGCGAGTGACGCGGCGCGCTCGGTGCCGGCGCTCGGCTGCCGGTGTAGGGTGCCCCGACCGGCGGGGAGGCCGGCTGTCGGACCTTCCGTCACGGAGGTTGACAGGTGACGCCGTCGGCTCGCGTGAGGGGGCCTGCCATGGGTGACCGTCCGGCGCCGGCCCGCAGACGCGCCGGCTGGGGGGTGGCCCTGCTCGCCCTGGTCCTGGCCGGCTGCGGCGCGAGCATCCCCGAGTCCCGCTCCCAGCAGGTCAACGACGGCGACCCGCAGTTCGGCGAGCAGGCCCTGATCGACTACGGCTGCGTCAGCTGCCATCACATCCCCGGGGTCCCCGGCGCGGACGCCTACGTCGGGCCCCCGCTGGACCGCTTCGGGCTGCGCTCCTACATCGCCGGGTCGCTCACCAACACCCAGCCGCATCTGGTGCGCTGGATCATGAGCCCCCAGGCCGTGGAGCCTGGCACGGCCATGCCGGACCTGCAGGTCAGCCGACAGGACGCGCTGAACATGTCGGCGTACCTGCTCGGCCTGGAGTGACGCGGCGGGGCCGTCGCGCGTCACGCCCGCTCACGGCCCGCCGCCCCGCCCGTGGGGCCACCGGACGCCGGTGAGCAGGGCGTCGTCGACGGGGCGCTCACCGCCGAGCAGCACCGACAGGGTGCCGTTGGGCTCCAGGACCGCGAGATCGACGTCCTGCAGGCGCACGACGCCGTGGCCGCGGAGCATCGACAGCACGTCGGTCTCCACGAGGTGGGCGTCGCGCAGGGAGGCGCCGTGGATGCTCCCCTGGGAGACCAGCACGATCGGCGGCTTCTCCAGCGCCCGGCGCACGCCCGCCGAGCGGGCCCTGCAGACCCCGAGCAGGCGGTGGGTCACAAGCAGGGCGACGACCGCCACGAGGCCCTGGACATAGGTCGGCCGCGGCGTGGTCGCGGTTCGTGCCACGATCGCGCCGAGCGCGACCGCCACGACGAAGTCGAACGGCGACATCTGCCCCAGGGTGCGGCGCTCGTCCAGCCGCAGGACGACGATGGTCGAGCAGTAGATCAGCACCGTCGACACCGCCACGAACGCGGCGGTGGGCAGGGAGCCGACGAACCAGGCGCTCATGGCCTCTCCGATGGTCGGTCTCGTCACGGGCGGGAGCCCCGCCGCTGGCGTCTAGCGCCCGGCGCGGCCGTTGCGCAGCCGGTCGGCGAGCGCCCCGACCACGGCGGCGACCATCCCGGTCGTCACGAGCGCCCGACGCAGTCGCCGCCATGCCCCGGTGGCCCGCGACACCGGGGCCGCGGCGAGCCGGTCGAGCACCCCGCCGCCCCCCGTGGCCGCCCGCCCCTCTCCCGGGCCCGCCGTCGCCACGGCGGGCCCGGACGCCGCCTCCTCGGGTCCGGCCGCCGGCTCGCCGCGCGCGGACAGGTCCGCGCACACCCGGTATGTCAGTAGGGCGACCGCGGCGGGCAGCGCGAACAACAGGACGCGCTCGGTGTAGCGCAGGGCGACGATTGACCAGTCGAACGTGGCGGCGATGACGTCGTCGCTGCCGGCGACCAGGGTCACGACGAAACCGGTGAGCCCGGCCATGCCGATGGCCGTGCGCACGGGGCGGTCCCGGGGACGGTCGAGCAGATGGTGGCTGCGCCTGTCCCCGGTGACGCGGGCCTCCAGCCACGGCCACGCCAGGAACACGCCGAAGACGATCCCGGGCACCAGCACCCCGGGGAAGAACTGGTTGGTGATCGTGTACCCGAAGGCGCGGACCTCCCAGCCCGGCATGAGGCGCAGCAGACCCTGTAGCCACAGCACGTAGTAGTCGGCCTGCGCGCCGCTGGTCACGGTGAACAGATCGTAGGGGCCGTACAGCCACACCGGGTTGATCTGCAGCGTGCCGCCCATCAGCGTCAGGACGGCCGCGATGAGGAAGAACAACCCGCCCGACAGGGTCGCGTAGGTGGGCCACATCCTGTGGCCGACCACGTTGTGCTCCGACTTGCCCGGCCCGGGAAACTGGGTGTGGTGCTGGCGGGCGACGAGCGCCAGGTGCACGGTGATGAGGCCGGCCAGGATCGCGGGCATCAGGAAGACGTGGACGGTGAACAGCCGGCTGAGGAAGCCCTCCCCCGGATACTCCCCGCCGAAGGCCAGGAAGGCGGCCCAGGCGCCGACGACGGGGATTCCCTCGACGACCGAGTAGGCGATGCGTACGCCCGTCCCCGACAGCAGGTCGTCCAGCAGCGAGTAGCCGGCGAAGCCCTCGAGCATGCCGACCATCATGAGCACCACGCCCGTCACCCAGTTCAGCTCCCGGGGCCGGCGGAACGCCCCGGTGAAGAAGACCCGCGCCATGTGGGCGAAGATCGCGCCCATGAAGACGAGTGCGGCCCAGTGGTGGGTCTGGCGCATCAGCAGGCCGGCCCGCACCGAGAAGCTGAGCTCGACGACCGACTCGTACGCCTCGCTCATGGGGAGGCCCACCAGCGGCTGGTAGTCGCCGCCGTAGACCACCTCGGCCTCGCTGGGCGAGTAGAAGAGCGCCAGGAAGACCCCGGTGGCGACGAGCACCACGAACGCGTACAGCGCGATCTCCCCGAACAGGAACGTGAAGTGCTTCGGGAAGACGTAATTCAGTTTGGAGGTGGTGAACTCGGCGGCGCCGAGGCGCACGTCGAACCAACGGGCGAGCCGCCCGATCGGCGTGTCCGTGTGGTCGCGCACGCTCACGGGCGGCCCAACGTCCACCGCCCCGGCCCGGGGGGCTCGGAGAACCCGCCACCGGCCACCAGGAACCCGTCATCGTCGATGGCCAGCGGCAGCTGCGGCAGTGGCCGCGGCGCGGGGCCGAAGACCGAGCGCGCCCCGTCGAGCACGGCGAACGTCGCCTGGTGGCAGGGGCACAGCAGGACCTGCGTGTCCGTCTGGAACAGGCCGACCGGACAGCCGGCGTGGGTGCAGATCTTGGAGTAGGCGAGGTAGCCCTCCGGCGACCAGTCCTCCCTGCCCGGCGGGGGCTGTATCTCCTCCAGGCCCACCCGCAGCAGCACGGTCTGGTCGTCGGCCGACTTGACGGCCCCCTCGGGGAAGACGGTGAGCACACCGCCGACATCGAGCTCGTCGGCGGCCACGGGGTGGCCCCTCTCGTCCACGACCCGCACCCCCGCGCCCCAGCGGGTGGAGCGCAGCTTGTCCCGGGGGGCGGGCCCGAGCGAGCGGATCGGGGTCAGGATGGTGGCGGCGAAGGCGCCCGTCGCCGCGACCAGCAGGGACCCGAACAGCCTCCGCCGGCCGATCGAACGCCGGCCCCTGGTGAAGACGGCGGCGGTCTTGCGCTCCTCGTCGGTGGAGGGCTCGATGTCCGGCCGCTCCTCGACCTCGGGTCCCTGGGGCATCAGCCCCTTGGACCAGGCGACCAGCCCCGCCCCCAGACCCGCCAGGCCGATCGACAGGGCGACGCCCTGCCACTGCGGGCTGGCCTCGACCGCGTAGGCGACCACGAACCCGGCGCTGCCCAGCGTGGAGACGACGAAGGCGATGACGCCCCACCTGGTCGCCGCCCCCTGCCCGCGAGGCTCGCTCACGACCGCTCACGCTCCCCCAGCCAGCCGGTGACGAGCAGCAGCGCCGCGAGACCCAGCAGGCCGGCGAGCATCTCGGTCGCCGGCCCCCAGTGGGCCAGGCCGTACCCCCCGCGGTCCTCGGGCCGGTTCAGGTAGGCGACGTACCTGGCGATGTCCTCGACCTCGTCCTCGCTGAGGGCCTCGTGGGTGAAGCTCGGCATCGCGCCGGGCCCGATGCGGATCGACTCGGCGACCTGGATCGGTGTCGCGTCATGCAACTGGGGCGCGTTCTCCAGGTTGACCATGGCCCCGCCCTTGCCGTCCCAGTTGTGGCAGGGCGCGCAGTTGAGCCGGAACAGCTCCCCGCCCCGCGCCAGGGACGTGCCGGCCAGGTCGACGTCGGGAACCTCGGGGCCCTCTCCCAGGGATCCGACGTAGTCGACCAGCAGCTCGACCTGGGCGTCGGTGAAGTTGACCTCCGAGACCCCTCTGCGGGCCTGCTGGTCGGGCTCCTGCAGCGGCATGCGGCCGGTGCGCAGGTAGAAGTCGGCGCTGGCCGCGCCGACGTCGACGAGACTGGGCCCCCGGTACAGGCCCTGGCCCTCGTTGCCGTGGCAACTGGCGCAGTACTGCTGGTACAGGGCGGGGCTCTCCGGGGGGGGCTCCTGCGCATGGGCCCGGTCGGCGTCGGGACCCACGAGCCAGGCGGCGGCCAGCCCGGCGATTCCCGCCCCCCACCGCAGGCCGCCCCCCCGCCGGGGCCGCCGCCTCGCCCCCCCCGCGGTCCGTGTCGGGCGCCTGCCCCGCCGGTCTGCGGGCGGCGCCAGCCCGGCCGCCTCCGAGTGGGTTGCGGGCGGGGGGCGCGCCGGGCGGGTGACGGGTCCCGCAGGGGGTGCGCACCGGGACCCCGGCCGCGGCCCTCGCCGGGGTG
>JAHWKQ010000079.1 GCA_019347785.1 Actinomycetota bacterium | reverse complement strand
GACACCAAGCTGAACACCTACATGCGCCACTGCCGGGACCGGGGCCTCGAGCCGGTGCCCGTCGTCTTCTGACGGTGGCCACGGACCGGCCCGTCCCGTGGCTGTTCGCCCTGGACGGGCGGACCGCCCTCGTCACGGGCGCGGGGACGGGCATCGGGCAGGCGATAGCGACCGGTCTGGCCGAGGCGGGCGCCGATCTCGTCCTGCTGGCCGAGCACGACAACCTGGGGGCCACTCGGGAGCGGGCCAGGGCCCGGGGGCGCGAGGTGGACACGGTGGTGTGCGACCTGGCCCGCCTCGACGACATCGCGGCCGCCGTCGCGCCCGTGCTGGAACGACACCGAGTGGACATCCTGGTCAACAACGCCGGTATCATCCTGCGCGAGCCCGCCGCCGACATGAGCTCCACCAGCTGGGACGCCGTCGTCGACATCAACCTCAGCGCCGTCTTCCGGCTCAGCCAGCTCGTCGGCCGGCCGATGCTGGACCGCGGAGAGGGGAAGGTCATCAACGTCGCCAGCCTGCTGAGCTTCCAGGGCGGCGTCCTCGTGGCCTCGTACGCCGCGAGCAAGCACGGCGTCGCGGGGCTGACCAAGGCGCTGGCCAACGAGTGGGCGCCGCACGGCGTGCAGGTCAACGCGATCGCGCCCGGCTACGTCGACACCGCCGCCACCGCGGACCTGCGCGCGGACGAGGGGCGCGACGCCGCGATCGTCGCCCGCATCCCGGCCGGGCGCTGGGGACGGCCCGAGGACCTGCGGGGCGCCGCCGTCTTCCTCGCCTCGCCGGCCTCGGACTACGTCAACGGCCACGTCCTGGTGGTGGACGGCGGCTGGATGGGCCGCTGAGCGGCGAACCCGACGAGAGGAGATCCTCATGCCCGACAGCTATGACGCCGTGGTGGTCGGCATGGGCCCCGGGGGGGAGACCGTCGCCGGCGCCCTGCTCGCGGCCGGACGGTCCGTGGCGGTGGTGGAGCGCGAGCTCCTCGGCGGCGAGTGCGCCTACTGGGCGTGCATCCCCTCCAAGACGCTGCTGCGCCCGCCCGAGTCCCGCTCGGAGGCCGAGCGGGCCGCCGGGGTGGCCACGCCGGCGCTGGACTTCGCCGACGCCCGCGCCTACCGCGACGAGATGATCCGGGGGCTGGACGACTCGGGCCAGGTCTCAGGATATGAGGACAAGGGCGCGACCGTCGTGCGGGGCGTCGGGCGCGTCGCGGGGAGGGGCGTCGTCGACGTGGACGGCCGGCGCCTGCACGCCGACCACATCGTCATCGCGACCGGCTCGCAGCCGGCGGCTCCGCCGATCGACGTGGGCGACGGCGTGCCGGTCTGGGGCAACCGGGAGGCGACGACGCTGCGGGAACTGCCCGGACGCGCGGTGGTGGTCGGCGGGGGGCCCAACGGCGTGGAGACCAGCCAGTGGATGCACCGGTTCGGAGTGGACGTCACCCTTGTGCAGTCGTCCGACCGCCTGGTGCGCCGTGAGGACCCCCGGGTCGGCCGGCTCGTCCGTGAGGCGCTGAAGGCCGAGGGCGTCACGGTGCGCACCGGCGTCCGGGTGTCCAGGGCCCGGCGCGACGGCTCCGACGTCGCCGTCGATCTGGACGACGGCTCCACCGTGCCGACCGACGTGCTGGTGACCGTCACCGGCCGCCGGCCCCGCGTCGGCGACCTGGGCCTGGAGGCCCTCGGCGTCGAGACGTCCGGGGCCCGCGTCCCCGTCGACGGGCGCTGCCGGGTCGCCGACGGGGTGTGGGCGGTCGGCGACGTCACCGGCGTCGCCCTGTTCACGCACGTCGCGAAGTACCAGGGCCGGGTAGTGGCGGACAACATCCTCGGGCGGCCGCGGACGGCCGACTACCGGGCGATCCCCCGGGTCGTGTTCTGCGACCCCGAGGCGGCGGCGGTCGGCATGTCCGCCGACGGGGCGCGCGAGGCGGGGATCGACGTCGCGACCGCGACGGTCGACCTCGCGGCCACGCTCGCGCGTCCCGTCACGTACGAGCGCCACCCCCGCGGCGCGCTGGGGCTGGTCGCCGACCGGCGCCGGCGGGTGCTGGTGGGCGCCTGGGCCGTCTCCCCCCTGGCCGGCGAGTGGATCCACCAGGCGGGCCTGGCGATCCGGGCCGAGGTCGGCCTGGACACGCTGCTCGACACCGTCGCGCAGTTCCCCACCTACAGCGAGGGGTACCTGACCGCGCTGCAGCAGCTGTAGAGGCGGGGAAGCGCCCCGGCACGGCGCCCCGGCACGGTCCGGCCGGGGCCGCGGCTCACCCGGTGACCGCGCGGCCGGTCCCGCGGCCGGGCCGACCGCCGTCGACCGTCTGCAGCGCGTCGGCGAGCTCGGCGACGGTCTCCTTCAGCGGACGCTCGCGCAGGAAGAACGAGTGGCCCGCCACCTGCACCCAGGCACGGCGGTAGTCCTCCAGCGGGGCGGCCTCCGCCGGCACCTCCGCGCTGGACGGCTCGGCGGCCGGGTCGGCGACGTGCACGTCGTCGGGGTCGGCCGTCCCCGGACTACCGAACGCGGCGCCGCCGATGGGGTCGGTCCGGCGCCACAGGTTGCGCCACCCCCGCCCGCCGTCCAGCAGCGCGGCCCGCAGACGCTCCACCCGGTCCCGGCCGAAGTAGGCGGGGAAGACCGCTCCGTACAGCGTCGTCACCGGGCAGCCGTAGGTCAGCAGCGCGCAGCGCTCGAGCTTCCAGGGCCACAGCGGCGCCAGCGTGGCGAAGGCGATGACCGACCCCTGGCTGTGGGCGGATACGAGCACCCGCCGGCCGGCCGTGAGGTGGGCGTTGAGACGGGCCTGGAACTCGGGCACGGCCCGCTCCGTGTAGGGGCGCACCGCCAGAGGGTGGAAGCGGCGCGGCCAGAACGTCAGCACGTCCCACAGGATCCCGACGCTGCGGCGGACCCGCACGGCGCCGGTGGCGCGCCGCACAAGGCTCATCGTCGCGATCACCAGCGCGGGCAGCACCACGGTGGCCGCCTGGAACAGCCAGGCACGGCCGTCCGGCGGCGGCAGCCACCGCCAGGGCGGCTGCCCCAGGTCCGCCCGGCGCAACCCGAACAGCATGGCCAGCACCCAGAACTCGGCGGCGAGCAGTGACAGCAGCACCGGAGCGGCGTGCCCCGCCGTCGCCAGCCCGCGGGCCCTGGCGACGGCCTCCCGCCAGCGGTCGTCGACGCCGTCCAGCTCCTGGCCGAGCCGGCTGCGCCGGGGCGGCAGGTCCGCCGCCTCGCCGCGCCGCCGGTGCCACCACACGAACAGGGCCCCGGTCACCACCCAGACGAGGAGCACCCACACGAAGACGTCCACCAGGGCCAGCTCCGGGCCCCAGGGGCGGGCGGCCGGGTCGGGCAGCAGCCGGCCGACCAGCAGGGCCGCCCCGGACATGAAGCCGTTGGTCAGCGCCACGCTCAAGGTGGCGGCGGCCGCGGCGAGCGCGCGGGGGCGGCGAGCCGTGGGGTACTGGCCGCCGGTCGGCCAGGACACGACCGCCAGCGCGCCCAGCAGCAGGAGCTGCGCACCCCCCACGACCACGACGAGCTCGCCCAGCAGCAGCCGGGGCTGACCCCAGGCCAGGACGGTCTTGGCCAGCAACGCGGCGCCGGCCAGCCCCGCGGCCCCGACGTGCCAGCGCAGCTGCCGGGTCATGCTCGGCTCGTGGGAGAAGAAGGTGCGGTCGGCCAGGGTCTCCTCGCGCCCCCACGTTCGTGGTCGCTCGTCGGCGCCGAGCACGTCGTCATCGGGTTGCTGGCGCTCGAACCTCTGCTTGGTGGACACGCCGATCCACAGCAGCAGACCGGTCAGGCAGACCGTGACGGCGAACCCGGCGGTCACCCCCAGCAGGCGGTCGGGGCGGGAGGGCAGGACGCCGACCCACTGGTAGCCGAGGAAGTCCACCGCCACGACCCCGACCCACAGCGTCCACGAGGCGGTGAGCAGCACACCCAGGGCGCGGACCAGCCCGCGGATCAGCGCGATCTGTCCCCACCAGGCGCCGCGGCCCCAGCGGGCCCGGTCGAAGGCCGGGTGCATCCAGCCGGCAACGTTCAGCAGGGTGAACGGCAGCAGCAGCAGCCACAGCGGCTGCAGCGCCGAACTCGACGTCAGCGCCCCCCAGTCGTAGCCCTCGACCGACCGCCCGTCCTCCTCGCGCCGTGCGAGGAAGACGGTACCCAGCCCTTCTCCCACGACGACCGCGTCGTCGGGTCGGCTCAGACCCAGCAGCGCCTCGCCCGGCGACCCTCCCACACCGTGGATCCGCAGCTCACGCACCGTGCTCATCGCAACCTCCGAGGAGCCTGCGCCCACAGGCGACGTCCGTCAACACCTGAGGTGCTCGTCGCCGCGCCTCGCCCGCTCCCGGGCGTCCCACGGGCACGTCGGACAGAGGCGCCAGCCAGCTGAACGCCAGGCCGCTGCACAACAGCAGGGAGACCAGGCCCAGCGCGGCCGTGACGGCCAGGCGCCGGCTCGACCGCGCCCCGCCGACGGTCCCGCGCGACACCCGCAGCCACACCGTGTGCCCCGCGGCGCCGTTGACGGCCTTCACCCCGGAGACGACGTGGGCCAGCGCCCGGGTCAGGCGCGCCACCATCCACAGGGCGAGGGCGATCCCGACCATGTGGCTCAGGACGAAGGCGAGCCCGTCGAGCGAGAAGTCGTCGACCAGCCCCAGGCATCCTCTGCGCTCGAAGAAGGTGAGCAGGCGCCGGTACCGCTGGGGCTCGAACAGCGGGACGGAGACCAGGACCAGGTTCGCGCACGCGACGACGTACAACCCCAGCGACGAGGCGACCCAGGTGGCCCAGGGGCCCTCGAGCCGGACCTCTGTGAGGGCGACGCCGGCGACGGCGGCCAGCCAGAACCCGAGGCTGAAGACCGCCACCCCGGCCAGCACCGCGGAGGTCACCGGCCGGCCGTCGAGGTACACACAGGTCGCGAGCAGCGTGAGGACGAAGGACCCCAGCCACGTCCCGGCCCGGTCCTCGTCCTGGTACTCGGGCGGCGCGGCCGGCGGCGGGCGGCGCCGGGCGCTCAGATCGGCGACCTCGTCGGCGACCGCCCCGGCCGGTGGCCGCCGTCCCCCCGCGGACAGCGCGACGCCGGGGCGCGTCAGGGTGGCCAGATGGACGGCAAGCCCGGCTGCCGCGCCCAGCAGCAGCGGCCACACGAGCGCCACCCACACCTCCGTCGTGCCTGTGCGGCCCGGACGGCGCGGCGCGCTCACCGTGCCGCACCGCGTCGGCGGAGACTAGCAGGGCGGGCGCGCCGCCCCGGGGTACGCGGGCCCGCTGACGGGTAGCCCCCGGGTGGGATGCGCGTGTGGATCGGCACCTCCGGCTGGCAGTACGCCGACTGGCGGGCGGCCTTCTATCCCCCGACCGTGCCGCAGGGACAGTGGCTGGAGCACTACGCCGCCCGCTTCCGGACGGTCGAGTTGAACAACAGCTTCTACCGGCTGCCGCCCCGGTCCAGGTTCGAGCAGTGGGCACGGCGCACACCCGACGACTTCGTCGTCGCCGTGAAGGCCAGCCGCTACCTGTCGCACATGAAGCGGCTGCGCGACCCCGACGAGCCGGTCGGGCGCCTCATGCACAGCGCGGGGGGCCTGGGCGACAAGCTCGGCCCCGTCCTCGTGCAGCTGCCCGCCAGCTTCAAGGTCGACGCGGCGCGCCTCGCGGCGGCGCTGGAGGCGTTCCCGGATCAGGCCCGCGTCGCCGTGGAGCTGCGGGACCCGACCTGGTTCTGCGAGCCGGTCCGCGCGGTGCTGGCCGAGCGCAACGCCGCGCTGTGCCTGGCCGACCGCGACGAGGCGTGGGTGACGCCGCGCTGGCGCACGGCCGACTGGGGGTACACCCGCTTCCACGTGGGCCGCGGCACACCACGCCCCTGCTACCGGGCCGCGACGCTGCGCGTGCGTGCGGGAGAGCTGGCCCGCGCGTGGCCCGCCGACGAGCCGATGTTCGCGTTCTTCAACAACGACCTGCGCTGCTGCGCCGTGCGCGACGCCGTCGCGTTCGCTCGCGCCTGCGACGACCACGGCCTGCCCCGCACAAGGGTGCCGGCGGGTGACGTGGCCCCGGCCGCCGCGAACCGACCATGAGCGCCGGTCGTATCCGCGTCGGTACCGCCTCATGGACCGACCCCACCCTGGTCAAGGAGAGCGACTGGTACCCACGCAAGTCGATGTCGGCCGAGGAGAGGCTGCGCTACTACGCCTCGGTGTTCACCATGGTGGAGGTCGACGCCACCTACTACTACCCGCCGACCGAGCATCTGGCGGCCCTGTGGACGCAACGCACACCGGCCGACTTCCGCATGGACGTCAAGGCCTACTCGCTGCTGACCCACCATCCCACGAGACGGCCGTCGCTGTGGGATGACGTGGCCGCCGAACTGGCCGACGAGCACGCCGGCAAGTCGTCGGTCTATCTGCACCATCTGCCCGAGGCCGCCGTCGACCGGGCGTTCGAGCGCTTCCGCACCGCGCTCATGCCGCTGCACTCGGCCGGCAGGCTCGGCGCCGTATTCTTCCAGTTCCCCGAGTGGTTCACCGCGCGCCGCGACACCCGCCGGTACCTGCGGTCACTGCCCGAGCGGCTGCCCGACTACCAGCTCGCGGTGGAGTTCCGCCACCGCAGTTGGCTGGACGAGTCCACCGCCGAGCGGACACTGGAGCTGCTGCGCGAGGCCGGGCTGGCGTACGTGTGCGTCGACGAGCCACAGGGGTTCGCGTCGTCGGTCCCTCCCGTGCTGACCGCGACGGCCCCCCTGGCCGTCGTCCGCTTCCACGGCCACAACCGGGCCAACTGGCACGCGGCCAACGTCTCGCCGGCCGAGCGGTTCCGCTACCTGTACTCCGAGGACGAGCTGGCCCGATGGGCCCCGCGCGTGGGCGAGCTGGCCGAGTCGGCCCGCGAGACCCACGTCGTGATGAACAACTGCTACCGCGACTACGGGGTGCGCAACGCCCGCCAGCTGGCGATGCTGCTGGGCGAGGGCCTCCAGCCCGACGCGGGCGCGGAGGTTTCCTGAGAGCATCCACCTGTCCCCGGGGCGAGATGACCGAGCGCGTGCGCTTCTACTTCGACCCGGCCTGCCCGTGGGCCTGCCAGAGCTCCCGGTGGGCCCGGCGGCTGGCCCAGCTGGGCGTGATCAGCCCCGACTGGGGGCTGTTCTCGCTGGCGCCGGCCGACACCGAGGGCGCCGAGCCATGCCCGCTCGCAACGGGCCCTGCGGACCGTCGTGGCCGTCCGGAGGGCGTCCGGGCCCGACGGGGTCGGGGGCCTTCTACGGGGCGCTCGGCCGGCGCGTGCACGAGGGCGGCGAGCCCTCGACGATCCCGCCGTCGTCGGTGCGGCGTTGGTGGACACCGGACTGGACCCCGCCCTGCAGGAGCAGGCGATGCGACGAGGCCACCCGGGAGGCGGTCGGACGCGAGCATCCGACGACGATACCGTGGCCCTGTGGCGGCACGTGTCATGGCTGGCGCGCCACGAAGGCTTCGCGGAGCTGAAGCGCGAGCGGTCGGGGCGGCCCAGCTTCTGACGCACCGGCGACCCCGGGACGGGCTCAGGCGCGTGGCGGCGGGTCCCCCTCATCGGTGTCCCACACGGTGTCGGCGCCGGCGGCGCCCGAGGGTCCCCGCTCCGAGGGCATGCGCCCGATCCGCTTGCGGAACTCGGTGCCCAGCTCGGCGAAGGTGACCTCCAGCGCGTCGACCAGCGAGTCCGCGGCACGCCGGGCGTCGCGTTGCAGCGCCGGGTCGCGCACGGCGTCACCCACGGACGTCACCAGACGGTCCGCGGCGTCGGCCATCGAGCGCAGCGACTCGTCGACGGCCTCGGCGGAGGACCGGCCCGCACCCTGCTCGCGGCTCAGCCGCTCGTGGTGGCGGCGGAAGTGCTCCCCCAATGACGTGAACCGGTCACCGACCGCCCGCCAGGCCTCGTCTCCGCGGTCCACCGCCGTCACCTCCCCACACGTTCGATCCGGATGGTAACGGCCCCGCAGGCCCGGCGGCTCTTGTGCGGCTTTAGCTAACCCCTTGTAACCCCATACCTACGATGCGTCCTGTTACTCTCGCCGCTTATGTCTGGTTTGAGACGTATCGGCGCTTTGTCGTTGCTGCTGATCCTGCTGGGTCCCACGATCGCGTCGCCCGCGGCCGCCGCACGGGCGCGCTACCGGCGGCCGGTCGACATCACCTTCCCGACCCGCCGCAGCGCGAGCTACTCGAACGACTACCGGGCGGCCCGCACCGGCCACATCCACCGGGCGACGGACCTCTTCGCGCGCCACCGAACGCCGGTGTTCGCCGCCAAGGGCGGCCGGGTGGTGTGGCTGCCCAAGCGCCGTCACCCGACCGCCGGATACTCGATCTGGGTCCAGGGGCGCGACGGCCGCACCTACGCCTACTACCACCTGGGCCGCGACCGCCGCTCGCGCCGCTCGGCCTACCGCAAGGGCCTTCGACAGGGAGCGTTCGTCCGTCGCGGCAGCCGCATCGGCTACATCGGCAGCAGCGGCAACGCGTCGATGTCCAGCCCCCATCTGCACTTCGAGATCCACGGCCCGAAGGTGCGCGACCCCTGGGGCGGGAACCGCATCAACCCCTACTTCTCGCTGCGCCGTGCCGAGCGCCGGGGGAACTACTCGCGGGGGCGTGGCCCCGGTAGCGACCAGCGCCGTCGCGGACGGGCTCACCGTCGCCGCGGCAGCCGGGCCCACCGCCGCGGACGGCCCAGCCCCCGGCGGGTCCGTCGCGCGCGCTCGAACGCCCGGCAGCGTCGCGCCCGGG
>JAHWKQ010000078.1 GCA_019347785.1 Actinomycetota bacterium | reverse complement strand
GAACGTGATCAAGGTGGTGTGGGGTCGGGACTGGGACGAGCTGCTCGCCCGTGACCACTCCGGCGAGCTGCTGCGCAAGATGAACACGACCCCCGACGGGCAGTTCCAGACGTACATCACCGAGAGCGGCGAGTACATCGGTGAGCACTTCTTCAACACGCCGGGGCTGCGGAAGCTGCTCGAGGAGGTCGGGATCAAGCAGGAGGACCTGCCCATCCTGAGCCGCGGCGGCCACGACTACCGCAAGGTCTACGCGGCGTTCAAGGCCGCCGTCGAGCACACCGGCCAGCCCACCGTCATCCTCGCCCAGACGATCAAGGGCTGGACGCTGGGCCCGGACTTCGAGGCGCGCAACGCCACGCACCAGATGAAGAAGCTGACCCACGAGGCCCTGCGGAAGATGCGCGACCGCCTCTACCTGGACATCTCCGACGAGGAGCTGGAGAGCGACCTGCCCCCGTACTACCACCCCGGGGAGGACTCCGAGGAGGTCCAGTACATGCTCGAGCGCCGGCGCGCTCTGGGCGGCGAGATCCCCCGGCGGGTCGTGCGCAGGACCTCGATGGCCCTGCCGGACTCGGACCTGTACGAGCAGCTGAAGAAGGGCTCGGGCACGTCCGAGGTGGCCACGACCATGGCGTTCGTGCGTCTGCTCAAGGACCTGTTCAAGCACGAGGAGCTGGGCAAGCGGTTCGTGCCGATCATCCCCGACGAGGCGCGCACCTTCGGCATGGACTCGCTGTTCCCCAAGCAGAAGATCTACTCGCCGCACGGCATGCGCTACGAGGCCGTCGACCGCGAGATGCTGCTGAGCTACAACGAGGCGACCGACGGCCAGGTCATCCACGAGGGCATCACCGAGGCCGGGTCCATGGGGACCTTCGCGGCCGCGGGCACGAGCTACGCCACCTTCGGCGAGCCGATGATCCCCGTGTACGTCTTCTACTCCATGTTCGGCTTCCAGCGCACGGGCGACTCGATCTGGAGCGCCGGCGACCAGCGGGCCCGGGGCTTCCTGCTGGGCGCGACCGCCGGCCGCACGACCTTGAACGGTGAGGGCCTGCAGCACGAGGACGGCCACTCCCACCTCATGGCGGCGACCAACCCGGCGTGCGTCAGCTACGACCCGTCGTTCGCCTTCGAGATCGCGGTCATCGTCCAGGACGCCCTGCAGCGGATGTACGGCGAGGAGCCCGAGGACGTCTTCTACTACCTGACCACCTACAACGAGCCGCTGCCGCAGCCGGCGATGCCCGAGGGGCTCGACGAGCATCTCGTCGTCAAGGGCCTGTACCGCTACGCCGAGGCCGAGGGCGGCTCGCACCGGGCCCAGGTGCTGGCCAGCGGCAGCGCCATGAAGACGGCGCTGGAGGCCCAGCAGCTGCTCGCCGACGACTGGGACGTGGCCGCCGACGTGTGGAGCGCGCCCGGCTGGGTGCCCATGCACCGCGAGGCCCTGGACTGCGAGCGCTGGAACCGGATGCACCCGACGGAGGAGCCACGGGTGCCGTTCGTCACACGGACGCTGGAGGACGTCGACGGCCCCGTCGTCGCGGTCACCGACTACCAGAAGGCGGTGCCCGGGCTCGTCGCCCCGTGGGTGCCCAGGCCGTTCGGCGCGCTGGGAACCGACGGGTTCGGCCAGAGCGACACCCGCATCGCGCTGCGGCGCTACTTCGGGATCGACGCCGAGTGCATCACCGTCGCGGTCCTGCACCAGCTCGCCGAGACGGGCGAGCTCAAGCGCGACACCGTCGCGGAGGCGATCAAAAAGTACGGGATCGACCCGGAGGCCACCACCGACGTCCCCTAGAGCCGGGCTCGTCCCTCGTGGCGGGCGAGCGGCGCGACGTCCCCCTCACGACGCGGCTCGCCACCGATGGGCCACGTCGACGACCACCCTGGTGCGGTTGCCCGGGCCGGGAAGCCTGAACGCCCGGAAGGGCAGCCGGGCGCGGACGCCCAGACCGAAGGTGGTCTGGCCCTCGAACGTCCCGGCGTACTTGATCTGTCGAAGCGTGCGGAACGCGCCCCCGACGGGCACGGCCACGTCGCCGGCCCGGCTGACCGGGAGGGTGGGCCTTCCCGTGTCCTGGTCGTAGGCGCGCGCGTGGACGATCACCTGCAGCACCGCCCCGCCCTTCAGCGCGACGGGGCGCCCGGAGCCGTCGGCGTGGAGCCGGGGCACATACCCCACGTGGAAGCCCGGCGTGACACCCTGGGGACCGGGCCTGTCAGGGCCGAGCTCGACCACGAGGCGTTCGAAGCAGCGGTGCCGCCCGGCGCGGGCGTCCAGCAGCACCTGCCGGCCCGAGTACAGCGGGTTGGACCTGGGCAGCGACCCCCAGTGGATGCCGCAGTCAGGAGCCGCCCGGGCAGGAAGAGCCACGGCGGACAGCAGCGTGATGACCAGCGTGGCGGCAAGCGGGAACCGGCGCATCGCCCGACCTCCCGGTCCGGGAGGCGGCCCGATGTCGTCTCCCCCGGGTCAGCATCCCCCGTCGAGGCGGCCGCGTGAAGTGTCCGGCGGGACAGATGCCGTCTACTCGATGCGCTCGGCATGGACGGCGCCCAGCAGACGGAACGTGTACTCCTCGGCGAGCTTGCGCGAGCCGGCGAAGACGATGGGCACCGCCGGATAGCGCACCTGGACGCGGGCCAGCAGGTCGAGCGCGAACCCGGGCTGGACGTGCTCCAGATCCAGCAGGTCGGCATAGCGTCCCTCCACGACCACGGCGGCCAGCGGCAGTTCCGCCAGCTCGGCCAGCTGGAAGGCCAGGGAGCCGTCCAGAGATCGTCGCGGCCCCACGAGCGCCGCGTGGGCACGCGCGTGCCCGGCCGGGCGCCGCGGGCGGCCGCGGGCGTCTGCCAGAACACCGCCGGACGCCCGCCCCGCAGACGGGTGAACACGAACTGGCTGCGGCTGCGCTGACGGCGCTCCAGCACGAGATCGATCGCGACGCCACGGCGGCGGCAGGAGCGCACCGGCAGGTCCTCGACAACCTCGGCGTCGGCCGGCCACGGCTCGTCGACCTGCTGGCAGAACACCCGGGCCGTGACCGGCCAGCCGGCCCCGGCCTTCAGTACCAGCCCGCCGTCGATGGGCAGCCGCAGCAGGTACGACAGCCGGCTGCCCGGATCGGGATTGCGGGCCACGAGGAACCGCTTGTCCACGGGCCGCAGCGTAGCGCGGCCCGAGGAGGACAGCGCCGAGCGCAGCGAGTAGACTATCGAACTCCTGTTCGCTTTCGTAGGTGGCTTCCCACGCCGGTCGGCCGGAGGGTCGCCGTGGAGGGATTCGTCCACCTCGCCGCCAGGACGTGCTACTCGCTGCGCGACAGCGCGATCCGCCCGCGTGAGCTGGCCGAGGGTGTGGCCGAGCGGGGCATGGACACGGTCGGCGTCGCCGACCGGGACGGGCTGTACGGGGCGGTGCGCGTCGCCCAGGCCTGCGCCCGGGCGGGGGTGCGGGCACTGTACGGCGCCGACCTCGCGCTCCGGGCCGACCCTCGCCGGCCGGGATGGGGCGACCGGCGGGCCCGGGGCGGCCGCCGGGGGCCCGGGTCCGGGCCCGCGTGGCTGGAGGGCGAGCCCGCCAGGGTGACGCTGCTGGCGCGCACCCGGGCCGGGTACGCCCACCTGTGCCGGACGGTCAGCGACCATCACCTGGAAGCCGAACGCGGCGCCCCCGGGCTGTCCTGGACGCAGCTGCGCCGACGGGCGGACGGCCTGCTCGTCCTGCTCGGCGACGACTCACCGACGGCCCGGCTGCTCGACCAGGGGCGCCCGGGCGCGGCCGTCGCCGAGACCCGGCGCTGGATGGACCTCGTCGGGCCGTCGTCGGTGCTCGTGGGCGTCACCCACCACCGGGCGCCGGGCGACGACGCCCGCGCCCGCCGGCGGTTCACGCTCGCCGACCGCCTGGGCCTGCGAGCGGTGGCCCACCAGGCGCCGCGCTACCTGACGCCCGCCGACGCCCGCGTCGCCGACGTGCTGGACGCCGTCCGCCGGCAGGTGCCGGTCGCCGCCGGCCACAGCGGGAGGCGCAACGCGGAGGGCTATCTCAAGGCGCCTGACGAGATGGCGCTCGTGTTCGCCGAGCGGCCCGAGGCGCTGGCCAACACCCGCTGGGTCGCCGAGCGCTGCGGGGCGGAGCCGGAGCTGGGGCGTCTGTGCGTGCCCGACTTCGTCGCCCGCGGCGCCGCCGCGATGGCCGAGCTGCGCGCCCGCTGCCTGGCGGGCCTGTCGGCGCGCTACGCCGCCGTCGGGACCCGTCACCGCGAGCTGCTCGACCGGGAGCTGGCGATGATCGGGCGTCTGGGCCTCGCCTCGTACTTTCTCACCGTCGCCGAGGTCGTCGACCGCATCCGGGAGAAGGACATCATGGTCGCCTGCCGTGGCTCGGCGGCCGGCAGCCTCGTCACCTACGCCCTGCGCATCTCCGACGTCGACCCGATCGCGCACGACCTGGTGTTCGAGCGGTTCATGAACCCCTACCGCGACGAGCTTCCCGACATCGACATCGACGTGGAGTCCGCGCGGCGGGAGGATGTCTACCGCGACCTGCTCGACCGCTACGGCGACGACCGGGTGGCGTGCGTCGCGATGGTCGACACGTTCAAGGCGCGCATGGCGATCCGGGAGGTCGGCAAGGCGCTCGGGCTGGCCGACGGCGAGATCGACCACGTCGCCAAGTCCTTCCCGCACGTGCGCGCCGGCGACGTCCGTGCCGCGCTGCGGCACCTGCCGGAGCTGCGCGGCGCCGATCTGGAGGGCCGCGCCGCCGGCCGCCCCCGGCCGCTCATGCGCCTGCTGTTCGACGTCGTCGAGCGACTCGACGGGCTGCCGCGGCACCTGGCGCTGCACCCGTCGGGGGTCGTGCTGGCCGACCGCACGCTTCGCGACCGGGTGCCGCTGGAGCGCAGCGCGAACGGCTTCGCGATGGCCCAGTTCGACAAGGACGACGTCGAGGCCCTGGGGCTGTGCAAGCTCGACGTCCTGGCGGTGCGCATGCTGTCGTCGATGTCCCACTGCGTCGCCGAGGTCGCCCGCCTCCGCGGCGTCGAGCTCGACCTGGAGGCGGTGCCCTGGGACGACGAGACCACCTTCGGGCTGATCCGCTCCACCCGCACGCTCGGCTGCTTCCAGATCGAGTCACCGGGGCAGCGCGAGCTCGTCGGCAAGTTCCAACCGGAGCACCTGGGCGATCTCGTCACCGACATCTCGCTGTTCCGGCCCGGGCCGGTGAAGGGCGACATGGTCGGCCCGTTCCTGCAGCGGCGCCTCGGACACGCGACGACGGTGTATCCCCACCGGATCCTCGAGCCGGCGCTGGCCGAGACGTTCGGCGTGATCGTCTACCACGAGCAGGTGATGCGCTGTGTCGCCGCCGTGACCGGCTGCGACCTGTCGACCGCCGACCTCGCCCGCCGTCGGCTGGGGGACCCCGAGGAGCACCCCGCTCTGCGCGGGTGGATCCTGGAGGGGGCCCGCGCCCGGGGGGTCTCCGTGACGGTCGCCGAGTCGCTGTGGACGGCGCTGCGCCAGTTCGCCTCCTTCGGCTTCTGCAAGGCGCACGCGGCGGCGTTCGCGGTGCCGACCTACCGGTCGGCCTGGCTCAAGGCCCACTACCTGCCGGAGTTCGTCGCCGGCCTGCTCACCCATGACCCGGGCATGTACCCCCGGCGGCTGCTGCTGGACGACGCCCGCCAGTTCGGGGTGGCGGTCCTGCCGCTGGACGTGAACCGCTCGGCGCGCGAGTACCGCGCCGAGCGGCTGCCGGCCGACGAGGCGTACGCGCTCCTCGGCGTCCGCACAGGGGGCGCGTTGCCGCGGGGGTGGCGGCGCGAGGGCGACCGGATCGTGCCGCCGGCCGGGTTCGACTTCGGCGCCCCGCCGTCGACTGAACACGAACGGTGGCATACCGACGCGAGGCTTCAGTCGACGGTGGGGGGGTGGCGGTTCGGGGTTCGGGTGGGGTTGCAGGACGTCGCCGGCATCGATGACGGGATGATCGACAGCCTGCTCGCCGAGCGCCCGTTCACCGGCGTCGCGGACCTGCGCCGGCGGTCGCGGCTGTCGGCGCCGGTCGCCGAGGCGCTCGCGCACGCCGGTGCTCTGGACGACCTGGGCGGGGTGACGGCCGGGTCCCGCAGCCGCCGGGACGTGCTGCTGGAGGTCGGCGAGCGGTGGTCCGGGCTCAGCAGGTTCCGGTGCCGCGACCCCGCCCAGCCCGAGCAGTTGGCGCTGTTGGCGTCCGACGACCGACCGGGCCTGTCGGAGTACCGGCCCAGCGAGCGGGTGCGGGCCGAGCTGGAGGTGCTGGGCCTCGAAGCGTCGACGCACGTGATCCGGTTCTACGAGGACCTGCTGGACCTGCTGGGCGTCACCCGTGCGGTCGACCTGACGGGGTGCCCGGGGGGGCGCCGGCTGCGCGTCGCGGGGGTGAAGGTCGCCACGCAGACGCCACCGGTGAAGTCCGGCCAGCGGGTCGTCTTCCTGTCGCTCGACGACGCCACCGGGGTCAGCGACGCGACGTTCTTCGAGTCCGTCCACGACCGTTGCGCCTGGACCGTGTTCCACACGTGGCTGCTGGTCGTCGAGGGCACGGTGCGCCGCACCGGCCGTCGCGGCGTCTCGATCAACGCCGAGACGGTGTGGGACCTGTGCCGGTTGATGCGGGCGTGGCGGCAGGGCTGGCTGGACGAGGCCATGAGGGAGGGCACCCGAGAACGGGGACGGTCGGGGCCGCGGACCGGACCGACATGGACAGGGTCGGGACCGCACGCGGACGGCGGGGGGCCGGCGCGCAAGCTGTGGCACTCCTCGGGCGGCTCGGCGGGCCGGTGACGCGCGGTCCGCGGCGGTATCGTCCGGCTGTGCGCACGCGACCGGCCGTCGGCGACCGCCTGCCCGACCCCCCCGCGGTGGCGCCGCGCCCCGCGGAGCCGATCCTGCACGTGGACATGGACGCGTTCTACGCGTCCGTCGAGGTCCGCCGGGACCCCACGCTGGCGGACAGGCCGGTGCTCGTCGGCGGCACGGGCGGCCGCGGGGTGGTCGCCAGCGCGTCCTACGAGGCGCGCGCCTACGGCGTCCACTCGGCGATGCCGATGGCGCGGGCGCGCAGGCTCTGCCCGCACGCCGTTGTGCTGCCGCCGGACTTCGCCGCCTACCAGCGTGTGTCCGAGGAGCTGCGGGCGATCCTGCTGTCGGCCACGCCGCTGGTGGAGCCGCTCGCGCTGGACGAGGCCTTCCTGGACGTCGGCGGGGCGGTGAGACTGCTGGGGCCGCCGCGGGGCGTGGGCGAGCGCCTGCGACGGCGGATCCGTCGTGACCTGGGGCTGCCGGCCAGCGTCGGCGTCGCACCGAACAAGTTCCTCGCCAAGCTGTGCAGCGCCAAGGCGAAGCCCGACGGCCTGCTGCACCTGCGCGCCCCTGACGTCGACGGGTTCCTCACCCCGCTCGGCGTCGGCGACCTGTGGGGGGTGGGTGCGCAGACCGCGGCCCGGTTGGACCGCTTCGGTGTGCGGACCGTCGGTGACCTGCGGGCCGTTCCGTCGCACGTCCTGGCCCGGCTGGTGGGCCCGGCCGCGTCGACCCAGCTGGCGAGGCTGGCGCGAGGCGACGACCCGCGCCCGGTGGTCCCGCACGAGCCGGCGAGGGGCATGAGCGCCGAGGAGACGTTCGACCACGACGTCGACGACCTGTCACTGCTGCGCCGTGAGCTGCTGAGGCTGGCGGAGAAGGTGGCCAGGCGCCTGCGCGCGGCGGGCGTGGCCGCCCGCACGGTCACCTGCAAGCTGCGGTACGCGAACTTCACCACGGTCAGCCGGTCCCACACGCTCGGCGTGCCGACCGACCAGGCCACCGAGCTGCACGCCGAGGCCTGCGAGCTCCTCGACGGGCTGCGGCTGGAGCGGGTGCGCGTCCGGCTCCTGGGACTGGGGTGCACCAACCTGGTCCCGGCGGGAGCCGCCCGCCAGCTGCACCTGCTGGGGGAGGATCGCTGGAGCCGCCTGGACCGGGCCGGCGACGCCGTGTGTGAGCGGTTCGGGCCGGCCGCGGTGACCCGTGGCGCCCTGCTGGACGAGGCCACGCTGAGCGGGGACGCGTCCGCGACCCGCGAGCAGTGGCGGCCCCGCGACGACGACCCCGGTCGGCCGCGACGCCCCTGACGAGCCCCCGCACATACCTCAGCCGGATCTGGCACGGCCTTTCGGCGCGTCCCTATACTGGCTCCCTGGACGAGATCCGGAGGCGTGCATGTCCCTCTCCGATCGCGAACGCCGCATCCTCTCCGACATCGAGGCGCGCCTCCACGAGGAGGATCCGAAGCTGGTCCGCACCGTCCGGTCGACCACGGTCTCGTCCCGGGCCCGCCGCCAGGTCAAGCTCGCGGTCGCCGGGTTCGTCGTCGGGTTCCTGCTGCTGTTCCTCACCGCCGCGCACATCACGTGGGGCATCGTGGGCTTCGGGCTCATGCTCGTCAGCACCGTGCACGGTGCGAACATGCTCAAGCACATCGGCTCGGACGAGAACACGCGGCTAGGGGGCCAGCTGCGGGGCGGCTTCCACCGCTACATGGACGGGCGCCGCAGGGACGACCCCCGCACCTGAAGCGCCCCGGCGAGGGCGCCGCGCGCGCGCACCAGGCCACGCCGGGCCCAGGGCAGCTCCCCCAGCAGTGCCCGCGTCACGCCCGAGGCGGACAACTCGGCGTCTCGGGCGACCTCCGGGGGGACGTCCGCGGCGTAGCGGCCGCGCGACAGGGCGGTCACCAGGCCGGCCGCCGCGGGACCCCCCACGCCGAGCCGGCGAAGGTACTCG
>JAHWKQ010000275.1 GCA_019347785.1 Actinomycetota bacterium | reverse complement strand
ACGCGTCCCGGCCCGCGGCTGACCAGGACGGCGCACAGCCGGAAGGACCCGTACCGGGAACACGTGTCCGTCTCCCCCGAGCGCCGCGTGGATCCCCCATGTCCCTGGCTCGGTGAACACCACGCGGGCGTCCCACGATCCGGCCCCGGCATCGTGCAGCGCGACGTCCAGGGCCCCGTCCGGCCCCTGCAGGCGGACGGTGGGGCGGGCCTCATCGGCGCTACGGGAGGTGCGGGCGATGAGGTGGAGCTCCAGGGCCTGCTCGACGCCGACTCGCACCGGGTCCGCCCAGACGACGACGCGGACCACGAAATCCCCGAGCCGGGCATCATCCTCCACCACGGCCGCGGGGCCGTCGGTGGACCCCGCCCCCGACGGTGCAGGGACGGCGGCGAGCAGGCCTGCGGCGACGAGCACGAGGACCATGACGCCCGCCTCCGCCTGCAGGCTGCGGGGGGCGCGGACGCCCCCGATGCCTGGACGCGGCCGCCACCTGGACGCGTGGGACGCCCCCAGCGCGAGCAGGACGGCCAGGAGCACGACCTTCACGCCAAGGAGCAGCCCATACGGTTCCCGCAGGACACCCAAGCCGACCGACGGCACATGGACATACGCCTCGTACAGCCCTGAGAGCGTCACGGCGACGGAGGTGATGACGGCGAGGCCGAAGAACCGCCGCACCAGGTCGGCCGACTGCTCCCCCGTACGGCCCGGCACCAGCAGCAGGAGCGCGACGAGGCTCCCCGCCCACAGCGCCGCTGCGACGACGTGGATGGTCATGGCGATGTGACCGGCCGCCCCCTCTGCCGACGAGACGCCCGTGAGGCCATGGCCGCCCATGGCGTGGACGCTGAGCGCCAAGAAACCAGGAAGCGCCGCCGCCGCAGTCCAGTGCGGCCTGCGCCACGCGACACCCGCCAAGGCGGCGGCCGCCAGGCAGAGGCCCAGCCGCACCAGGGCGAAGCGTCCCGCTGTCACACCGTCCAACCTGCCGATGCCGACACCGGCCGCGTCGGCCACCGAGTAGGCGATGACAAGCGCCCCCGCCGAGGCGGCGGCCCCGCCGGCCAGGATGGCGGCACGGACGCGCAGGGGGGGCGGCCGGAGCCCGGCCACCTCGCTGCAGAAGACGGGCAGCGCGACCACCAGGGACAGGCCCGCGACCAGGAGCGCGCGACCCACCGCCTCCAGCGTGGACCACGGGTCTTCGGGGTCGTGGGACAGGGGAGCGCCGCCCGGGGTGGCCGCCGCGCCCACTTCGCCGACCTCGAACGGGACAAAGCCCGTCGCGGCGTGCCCGTCGACGCCCAGGGTCCGCCAGGACAGGATGTATGCACCGGGCGCCAGCGGTGCGGTGGCGACGACGCGCATCTCATGCGGCCTGTCGAGGGGGAAATCGGTGGAGACGGCCACCTGGTCGCCGCCGGCTATCGCCAAGGAGGCTCCTGTGTGGCGGTCGTCGACCTGCTCGGTGAACCGCAACGCCAGGACGGAGGCCTCGGCGGGGAGCACCCCGCCCGCGTCGGGCGTGGACGCATCCAGGTACGCATGGCCCGCTGCCGGCGCCGCCGCGACGAGGAGGACCACCCAGAAGGCCACCGCGAGCACCGCGACGCGGTGCGGGACGGCCGTCATGGCGCCGCAGGCATATCCCTCGGGTCAGCCGTCAGGTCGGCCGTCGGGGCGGCCGTCGGATGCGGCGGCGCGTCCGACGCGTCGGGGGCGGGGGGCGGGCCCACCACCGGGGCGGGGAACGCGGGAGGCGGAGGCGGGGGCGGCGGGACGGCGGCGTCCGGCGGGACCGTGCCGGACGTGGCGCCCAGCACCGGGGCCGGGGGCGGGGGCGGCGCGGGCCGGCGGACGTCGTCCTCGAACCGTGCGTCCGGGGCGACGTCCCCGTGCTGCGTGGCGGCCTCGAGGAGGGACACGACCAGGCGGGCCTCCGGGACGTCGAGCCGGTCGGGCAGCACGGGTAGGTCCACGCCCTCGACCTGCAGCCAGCCGTCCTCCCGGAACCCGATCGTCCGGCCGGTCGTCGGCCCGCCGGGGTCGCCGGGCACCACCACGGCCACGCCGGCGCGCGGGCGCTCGGCCAGCGCGGCCAGCCGCCGGCGGTCGCCGAGGTCGCTCGGCAGGACCGTGCTGACCA
>JAHWKQ010000274.1 GCA_019347785.1 Actinomycetota bacterium | reverse complement strand
CGGCTCGCGCGTGACCGGGCCGAGGAGGGCCGTGTCGCCGTGCGCAACGTGCGCCGGCAGGCCAAGAGCGAGATCGCCCGGCGCACCGAGGCGGGCGAGCTGAGCCGCGACGAGGGGCACCGCGCCTCGGACGCGCTGCAGGCGCTGACCGACCGGCACGTCACCGAGATCGACGCGCTCCTGGCGAACAAGGAGCGGGAGCTGCTCGAGGTCTAGGCGCGGTGCGGTGGGGAGAAGGGCCCGGGTGACGGCGGTGACGCCGCCGGCCGAGCCCGTGCGGGAGCCGCCGTCGCGCGGGCCGGGCGCCCCGGGCGGCGCGGCCGGGCGGAATCTGCCAGTGGCCATCGTCACCGGTGTCGTGGCTGCGGCCGCCTTCCTGGTCACGCTAGCCGTCCACCCGCTGGTCTTCCTGGGGTTCCTGGCCGTGCTCGCGGTCGTCGCCCTGCTCGAGCTCGACGTCGCCTTCCGGGCCGTCGGCCTGCGCCCGGCCACTGCGGTCGCCGCCGTCTCGGGGATGGTCGCCCTGCTGGGCGTCCATGCGGCCGGCGCCGGCGCCCAGGGCCTGGCGCTGACCGTGCTGCTGCTCGGCACCGCCGGGTGGACGCTCGGACTCCCAAGCGGCGAGGGGCCGGCGGGTCGCCCCCTGGCCAGCGCGGGCGCGACCGTGCTCATGGCCCTGTGGGTGCCGTTCGGGCTCAGCTTCGCGGGCCTGCTGCTGGCGCGTCCCCAGGGCGCCTACCTGGTGATGGCGACGGTTGCGCTGACCGTCACCAACGACATCTCCGCGTACGCCTTCGGTGTGCGTCTGGGGCGCCGTCGGCTGGCGCCCGCCGTGAGCCCCGCCAAGACCTGGGAGGGGTTCGCGGGCGGCCTGGCCACGACGCTGGCCGTGGCCGTGCTGGTCACGGCCCGCCTCGCCGAGGTCGGCGTGGGCACCGCGCTGGCGCTCGCCGCGGGCGTGGCGGTCGCCGGTACGGTGGGGGACCTGGCCGAGTCGCTCGTCAAGCGCGACCTCGGCGTCAAGGACCTCGGCAGGGTCATGCCCGGCCACGGGGGGCTGATGGACCGCGGCGACGCCATCCTCTTCTCGCTGCCGGTCGCGCACCTGCTGCTGCGCGCACTGGGCGCATGAGCGCCGACCCCTACGAACTGTCCCGCACGCAGCTCGCCGGGCTGTTGGGCGCCGAGCCCGCCTACCGCACGTCCCAGGTGCGCGCCTGGCTGGCCCGGGGCGTCGAGGACCCCGCGCTCATGACGGACCTGCCCACGGTGGTGCGCTCCAGGCTGGCCCGGGCACTGCGGCCCCCCGCGCGAGTCGTCCGCCGGACGGTCGCCGACGGCGGGCTCACGCACAAGCTGCTCGTCGGCTCCGGCGACGACGGCCAGACGGTGGAGGCCGTCGTGATGCTCTACCCGTCGGCGGCCGGTCCCGGCCGCGCGACCGTCTGCGTGTCGACCCAGGCGGGCTGCGCCATGGGATGCCCCTTCTGCGCCACCGGGCAGGCGGGGCTGCGCCGCCAGCTCGGGACCGGGGAGGTCGTCGGGCAGGTGGCGCTCGCGGGCCGCCTGCTGGCCTCCGGCGAGCTGGCCGCGCCGCCGGGCGCCGCCGGGCGGTGGCCGAGGCGGGTGACCAACGTGGTGTTCATGGGGATGGGTGAGCCGCTGGCCAACCCCGGGCCCACGCTGGCCGCCGTCCGCTGGCTCGTGGACCCCCACGGGCTCGGGCTGTCCGCGCGGGCCGTCACGGTGTCGACCGTGGGACTGCTGCCGGGCATCCGACGGCTGGCCGCCCTGGGGCTGCCGGTGCGCCTGGCCGTGAGCCTGCATGCACCCGACGACGACCTGCGCGACGACCTCGTCCCCATCAACCGCCAGTACCCGCTCTCCGGGCTGCTGGCGGAGTGCGCGGCCTACCGGCGTGTCTCGGGCCGCCGTGTCACGTTCGAGTACGTGCTCATCGACGGCGTCAACGACTCACCCGGGCACGCCCGGCACCTGGGCGCCCTGCTCACCCGTGGCCCGGGCGGGGACGGAGGTCCCGTCGCGCGGGGCCTGCGCGGCTCGCACGTCAACCTGATCCCTATGAACCCGACGCCGGGGGTGTCGTGGCGGGCGCCCGCGCCGGGCCGTTGCCGCGCGTTCGCGCGCACGCTGGCCGGAG
>JAHWKQ010000077.1 GCA_019347785.1 Actinomycetota bacterium | reverse complement strand
GAGGCGGTCCTGGCCCGCGAGCTGCAGATGGCGGCGTTGAACGTGTCGCTGATCACCGACTACGACGTGGGGCTCGAGGACGATCCCGACATCGAGCCGGTGTCGCACGCGAAGGTCATCGAGGTGTTCCGGGCCAACAACGACCGTCTGCGCGACCTGCTGTTCGACGTCGTGCCGAAGCTGCCGCTGTCACCCGGCCGGCCCGCGCTGCGCGCCCTGGAGGGTGCGCGCTTCTAGGTCCGGAGGGGCCGCCGTCCACAGCCGGCGGCGCGTGCCGCCGGCGGGCGGGCCCGACACCTGCCAGGGTGACGGCCATGGCCACCTCCACCGACCGACGGCCGGGCCTGCCGCCGCGTGGCCGGCTGCTGGACGGCCCGCACCTGGCGCTGCGCCGGCCCGTCGACGGCCTCGCCGAGCGGGTCGCCCGGCTGCGGCCGCGGGTACGGGCGCTGCTGGCCGCCCTGGTGGCCCTGACGGTGGCCGCGGGTGTGCAGCTGCGGGTCGCCGCGGCCGAGTCACGCTGGGGCGGGCCCCCGGTGACGGCGTTGGTCGCAACCCGCCACCTGCCGGTCGGGCGGGCGCCCGAGGGGCTGCGGCGGCGCGAGCTGCCCCCCGACGCGGTGCCGCCGGGCGCCGTCGCGTCCGTGCCGGCCGGGGCCACCCTCGCGCTGGCGCTGCCGGAGGGGGCGGTGCTGACCGGATCGCACCTGGATCCTCGTGGGCCCGCCGCCGGCCTGGAGCCGGGCCTGCGGGTCGTGCCCTTCCCGGTCGAGGAGAGCTGGGCTGTCTCCGAGGCGGGCTGGGTCGACGTCTGGGTGCTCGGCGCGGGGCGGCGGCCGGCGACGCTGGTGGCCCGGTCCAGCCCCGTCGTGGACGTGCGCGACGACGGCGCGGCCGTGACGGCGCTGGTCGGCCTGGACGCCCGCAAGGTGGCCGCCGCCACGTCCGGCCTGGCGCTCGGACGGGTGCTGCTGGCCCACGCCCCGCCTCCGGCCCGGGCACCGCCCGGCAGGCCATGACCGCTGCGGCCCCGTCCCCTGTACCATGCCGGGTCTGGACGGCCGCTGGCTCGTCACCGCCCCGGCTCCCGACGACCCGGCCTGCGGAGGTTTCCCGGCGTGATCCCCACCTGGCTGCAGGCGCTGGTGCTGGGCGTCATCCAGGGGCTCACCGAGTTCTTCCCGGTGTCGTCGTCGGGGCACCTGGTCATCGTCCCCGCCCTGCTGGGATGGCCGCACCCGGACCTGGCCTTCGACGTCGCGCTGCACATGGGCACCGCCGGGGCCGTCGTCGTCTACTTCCGCGCAGATCTGGCGGCCATGGCGCGCGCCCTGGTGGCCCGCGGCGGCGGCCCGCCGGCGCGCTTCCACCGGCGCCTGACGGTGGCCGTGGTCGTGTCCAGTGTGCCCGTCGCCCTGATCGGTCTGGCGCTCAAGTCGACGTTCGAGCGGGCCTTCGCCACTCCGGCGGTCGCGTCCGGCTTCCTGCTCGTCACCGCCGGGCTGCTCGTCGCAGGCGAGCGGGTGCGGTCCGCCCGCGTCCGCTCCGCCGCGCGCATCGACGCCGGCCCCCCCGGCCCGGCCCGCCCCTCACCGGCCGAGCCGGCGCCGGGGGACATTCACACGGGGGCCGACGCGTCCGACCCGAGCGGCCGGCGCCTGGACGAGCTGACCCTGCCCCGGGCGCTGATGGTCGGCATCGCGCAGACCCTGGCGCTGTTCCCGGGGGTGTCGCGATCGGGGACGACGATCACCGCGGGCGTCCTCGCCGGGCTGACGCGCGAGGCCGCGACCCGCTTCTCGTTCCTGCTGGCACTGCCGGCGCTCGTCGGCGCGGGCGTCCTCAGTCTCCCCGACCTGGCCCGGCCCGGCATGTTCGGCGGCCTCGACCTGGCCCTGGGCGTGCTGGCCGCGTTCGCGACCGGCTATGTGGCCATCCACTTCCTGCTGCGACTCGTCGCGCGCGAGCGGCTGACCGGCTTCGCCGTCTACTGCGTCGCGATGGGTGTGCTCGGCCTCGTCGGGTCGCTCCCCGGGTGACGCGGGCTCGGGCGGCCGGCGTCAACTGCCGGCCAGCGTCATCGCCCCCACCAGGACCGTCGCCCCGCCGGTCCCGCCGCCGAACGGCAGGAAGCGTAGGTCGTCGGCGACGGCCCGCAGGTCGGTGAGCATCTCGGGGATCGTTCCGGCCACCGTGGCCTCGCGCACGGGCTCGGCCAGCCGTCCGTCGCGGATCATCAACCCCGTGGCCCCGACGCTGAAGTCGCCGGTGACCGGGTTGGCGCCGGAGTGCACCCCCAGTACGGACTGACAGTAGAAGCCGTCGCCCGCGCCAGCGAGCAGCTCGGCGGGCGGCTGCGGGCCGGGCGTGAGGAACAGGTTCGTGGGGCCGACCCCCGGGGAGGACGCGAACCCGGCGCGGCCGGCGTTGCCGGTGCTGGCGGTGCCGGCCTTCGCCGCCGTGTACGTGTTGTGCAGGAACCCACGGAGCACGCCGCCGTCGACGAGGGTCGTCCGCCCGGTCGGCACGCCCTCGTCGTCCCACGGCGCCGCCGACAGCCCCTGCAGCAGCCGGCCGTCGTCGACGAGGGTCACGGGCCCCGCCGCGACGGCGTCACCCACGCGGTCGGCGAACAGGCTGCGGCCCTTCTGCACCGCGTCGGCGGTCAGGGCGCCGGCCAGCACCCCCAGGAAGGCGGCGGTGGCGAACGGATCGAGCACGACCGGCATCCGCTCGCTGGGCGGCTTGCGCCCGCCCAGCACCCGCGCGGCACGGTCGGTCGCCTCCGCGGCGGCGGCGTCCAGGTCCAGGTCGTGCAGCACCCGGCCGGTGCGCAGACCGAACGCGGACGTCGAGCCCTCGTCGCCGTCGGCGATGGCCTCGACGAACGCGTATGCCTGCGTGCGCCGGTAGCCGCCCCGTACCCCGGTCGTCGAGGCGATGGCCGTGTCGCGGACGGCGTCGCCGTAGCGTGCCGCGTCCACCCGGCTCACCCGGGGGTCGCGGCCCACGACGGCCTGCTCCAGTCTCAGCGCGGCGGCCACCTTCTCGTCCACGCCGACCGCCCCGAAGCGCTCGTCGGCGAGCTCCGGCAGCGGGTCGGCCGGCAGCGGGTCGGGCAGGACGTTGGCCTCGTCGGGCGCCGCCGCGGCGGCGTTGGCGCGGGCCTGCGCCAGCACGTCGCGCAGGCCCTCCTCGCCCAGGTCGGCGGTGTAGGCGTAGCCGGCCCGCCCGGCGGCCATCACGCGCACGCCGATGCCCCGGCTGCGCGCCGACGTCAGCGCCTCGATCCGGCCGTCGTAGGCCTTCACGGACGTCTCGGTCTCGTCGACGCCGAAGGCCTCGACCCCCTCCTCCCGCTCGGCCCCGCCCAGGACCCGGTCGAGCAGTCCCAGCAGCTCGTCGCTCACGTCCTCGTCCCCTCGTGCGGGCCTCACCGCGACGTGCCGCCCACGGTGAGCCGCCCGACCAGCAGCGTTGGGTTGCCCAGGCCCGCGGGCACGCCCTGGCCCTCCTTGCCGCACACGCCCTGGCGCATGCCGAAGTCGGAGCCGATCCCCTCGATGCGGGCGAGCACGGTGGGGCCGTCGCCGACGAGGTTGGCGCCCCGGATCGGGCGGGTCAGCCGGCCGTTCTCGATCATGTGCGCCTGGGCCACCCCGAAGACGAAGTCCCCGGAGGTCGTGTCGACCTGGCCCCCGCCCAGCTCGTCGCAGTAGACGCCACGGCGGACCCCGCGGACGATCTCGGCGGGGTCGTCGGCGCCGGGCAGGATGAACGTGTTGGTCATCCGCGGCACCGGCAGGTGCGCGTAGGACTGGCGGCGGCCGTTGCCGGAGCGCGGCAGCTCCAGCTCCCGGGCGCGCAGACGGTCGGTGAGGTAGTCGGTGCACACGCCGTCGTCGAACAGCACGGTGCGCTGGGCCGGCGTGCCCTCGTCGTCGAAGCCGAAGCTGCCCCATCCGCCCAGTACGGTCGCGTCGTCCACCCCCGTCAGCGCCGCGGTGCCGACCCGCTCACCCCGCCTGCCGGCGTACACGCTCGCGCCCCTGGCGACCAGGTCCGCCTCCATGCCGTGCCCGCATGCCTCGTGGAACAGCACCCCCCCACTGCCGGGCCCGAGCACGACGGCCAGCTCCCCGGCGGGCGCCGGCTCGGCATCGAGCATCTCCACCGCCCGTTGCGCGGCCAGGCGGCCGACCCGCTCGGGAGGGTGCTCGTCGAGCAGCTCGAGCCCGACCGATCCGCCGGGGCTCTCCATGCCGGTCTGGACCACGCCGTCACGGGCGGCGACGACCTGCACGACGATGCGGCAGCGGATCCGCCGCTCGGTCGACCGGTGGCCCTCGGAGTTGGCCACCAGCACGTCCTGGTGGCTGTCGGCCCAGCGGACCGTGGCCTGCCGCACGCTCGGGGCCACCGAGCGCGCGGCCTCGTCGGCCCGGGTGACGACGTCGACCAGCCACGGGCGGTCAGCCTCGAACGGGTCGCGCGCCGGCGGGTGGGTCACCGGCGGACGGACCGTGACGAGGTCGGCGACCCGTGTCCGGGCCTGCCCGCCGACGCCCGCGGCGGCGACCGCCGCGGCCTCCTCCAGCGAGGCGCGCGTCAACACGTTGGTGTACGCGTACGCGGTCCGGCCGTCGCGCACGACCCGGACCCCCGCCCCGCGGTCGACCCCGCTCGTCACCTCCTCGACCTTGGCGTCCTCCAGCCGCAGGGACCGGCCCTGACGGTGCTCGGCGTACACCTCAGCGAATCCCCCGCCCGTCGCCAGGGCCGACCGCAGGACCGCGGCGACGTCAGCGTCGTCCAGGAGGTCGGCGCCATCGCGCATCACGTGTCCTTCTGCTTCATGATCAGGTCGATGGCCAGGGCCGCGCTCAGCGCCAGGCTGCGCACCGGCTCCATCGTCGACGGCTCGAGCCGAACGACGTAGTGGTCGGCGTCGGTGAACATCTCGCGCGCCAGGCCGCCCCACTGCTTGGCGACGCGCGCGACCTCCTGACCGTGGGTGCCCAGGACGGCGAAGTCCTTGGCCCGCCAGTTCTCGGCGCGGACCTCGCCGACCTCGATGCCGGTCGGGTCCCAGAGCGTGAACCGTGCCCTGCCCATGCGCACCTGCTTGCCGATGGAGCCGACCTGGGCGCCGTCGGGGCGCTCGACCCACATCGTCCTGCGAAACCACGGCTTGCGCAGGAGCAGCACCGGGCCCCCGCCGGCGTCACGGACCTCCAACGTGACCGGCAGGGCGACGTCCCAGTCGCCGGCGACCCGGGTGAGCACGGTGAGCAATGACTGTCTGACCTGCGCGATCGAGCCGAGCCGGCGTCCCTGGGCGTCGAAGATCCCGTACTCGTTGCGCAGCTCGAACAGCTTCGTCTTCTGGCGCACGATCAGCGTCGACTCGTTGAGCAGGCGCTGCGAACCCGACGGCGCCATGTGATCGCCCTTCCGTCCCGGTCGGTGGGCCGCCCTGGGAGGGTCCCGCCGGAGCCCACACCTGCGGCCGGGGCAACCTTAGCCCGGATAGGTTCACAGGCGGCACCCGGACGGACGGCATCGAGGGAGACGGCACATGGCGATGCAGGAGCCGCGGCTGGGGGCGCGCGAGGAGCTCCCCGCGTTCTTCCTGCTGGCCTATGCCCTGTCGTGGAGCGTGTGGCTGGTGACCATCGCCCTGCAGGCCCTCGTCCCGGACGGCGCGGTCGTGACGCTCGTGCTGCTGGGCGCCTTCGGCCCCTCCGTGGCCGCCCTGGCCGTCACCCGCCGCGCCGGGCGATCCTTGAGCGTGCGCCGGGCCTGGCGCAGCCGCCCGCGGGGCCCGACCCCCGTGGGGGTGTACGCGTCGGCGCTGCTCGGGCCCGTGGCGGCGGGGCTGGTGGTACTCCCCGTGGCGCTCGCCGTGGACGCCTCGAGCGTGACGGGGCCGGCCGTGCCCTGGCCCGCGCTGTTCCCGGCCTTCCTCGCCGGGATGGTCGGCGGCGGACCGCTCGGTCAGGAGCCCGGCTGGCGCGGTTTCGCCCTGCCCCGCCTGCAGGCCCTGCTGTCCCCGGCCTGGGCCAGCGTCGTGCTCGGCGCGATCTGGGCGCTGTGGCACGTTCCGCTGTTCCTCATCGGCCCCTCGTGGCAGTCACGGCTGCCACCAGGGTGGTTCCTGCTGTGGGTGCTCGCCCTGTCGGTGCTGTTCGCCTGGGCCTACAACGCCAGCGGCGGCCGGGTGCTCGTCGCCGTCCTGGCGCACGCGGCGGTCAACTTCACCGCCGGCGTGCTGTTCCCGTGGCTGCTGGCGTCACAGGGCGACACGCGGCCCTTCACGGTCTTCACGGTCGTGCTCGCCCTGGGCGCCGGGGCGCTACTGGCCCGCGACCGGCGCCTGGGCGCGCCACCCGCCTGACGCCGAGGGAGAGTCCTTGACCTAGTACCGATAAGAGATAGCATCACTGCTATGAACGCAGGACGTTCCGGACCCCCAGCCTTTCCGGGGTTCCGTGAGATGGCCGAGCGCCGGCGACGGGTGGTCGACCAGCTGGTGTCGGCGCGCCGGCAGGAGGGTCTGTCCCAGACTGCTGTCGCGGCGAGGATGGGCACCTCACAGTCCGTGGTGGCACGGATCGAGTCGGCCGGCAAGGACGTACGGCTGTCGACCCTGGAGCGGTACGCAGCCGCCGTCCGGCGGCGGATCGAGTGGCGGCTGCGTGCCGACGATCGGGTCTCCCCGCGGCCGTGAACCAGCCCACATGGCCCGGTCCCCCGGAGATCCCGCCGCCCTGGCGGCCCGACCGGCCAACCCCCGCCCCAGGACCGCCGGGGCCCCACCGGCCGCCGGTCCCACTCGTCCCGGTGCCAGAGGACCTCCCCCGGGAACACGACGTGTTCGCGGCGCTGTTGGGCCAGCGCATCGTCTTGGTCAACGGCGTGCTGACGGCCGAGGCCGCGACCCACGCCGCGGCGCAGATCATGATGCTCAACGCCGAGGGCGACGGGGGGATCCGATTGCATCTGTCCTGCCCGGACGGCGACCTGGATGCCGCGCTGGCGCTGGCGGACACGGTCGACCTGGCCACCGTGTCCGTCGACGCGGTCGCCCGGGGCACACTGGGCGGACCCGCGGTGGCGCCGTTCCTCGCGGCCGGACACCGTCTCGCGTACCCCCACGCCGTGTTCCGGCTGAGCGAGCCACGCGCCACCCTCGACGGCCGCTCCGAGGAGATCGCCGCCGGCGCCGAGGCCATCCACCGGCAGCTCGCCCACCTGCACGCCCGCCTGGCCGAGGCGACGGGTCAGTCCCTGGACAGGGTCGCCGACGACATGAGGACAGGCCGGATCCTTACCGCCCCGCAGGCCCGCGACTACGGCCTCGTGCACGAGCTGCTGGGGCCTGGGGGCTAGAGAGCTCGATTCGGAGCCTCCCGCACTTGCACCGCCGGACTGCCATTTCAGCTGACCACGGCAGGGTGGCTAGACAGGATCGGCGAGGGTGCGCCGGGGACACCCGAGGGTCGTGGCGGTACGACAGCGGTTGCGAGAATCGAGGAGTTCGGCAATGACGACAGCAGGCACCCCCCTCGAGCCGCCGGTCCGTTGGTCCGGACGGACCGGACGGATCCGGTCCCTCGCCCGGGCCCGGCCCGTGGCGACGTTCGTCGCGATCGTGCTCGCCATCGCCTGGCCCGCGTTCATCATCCCGCTGCTGGTCGGGGCGCCGCTGGACCCATCCAAGCTGCTGGTGACGTTGGTGGTCATGCTGCGGGGATCCTAAGATCGTCGACGACATGCTGGCTCGTAGCTGGCTCGGGAGACCCCAGGTCAGTGCTCGTAGCTCAGTGAGACGGTCGTGTTCATGCCGCCGCGATGGCGTCATCATGGAGCGTGTCAGGACTACCATCCGCCAGAGAGGATGGCTCTCCATGAGCGACACGCCGAAGCTCGGTCGCGACATCGCCGTGGGGGATCAGCGGCTTGAGGACGCTGAACCGGTCCAGCGCCGGCAGGAACGCGATGCGGGCGTCCTCGGGGTCGTCTGTCTTGCGGGCGGGTCCACGCCGTCGGGCGATCAGATCGCGGTTGACCGGCAGCACGGTGTAGCAGGCGTCCACGAGCTGCTGGACCAGCAGGCCATCACCTCGATCACCTCGATGACGCCGTCGCCGGGGGCGGCCCAGCGCGACCGCATGAGGGTCTTCGGCCCCGGTCGATGCCTACTCCAAGCCCTGTCCTCTCCTCGTTGCTGTTCCCAGGCGGTGACGGTGCGGCGTCGTCCTGATGAGCCAGTCGTCGTGGGACAAGATCCTTGGAGACGACAGCCCGCACACGGGAGGTAGACACATCAGCACGACAGAGATTCTCGATCGGGGTCGTGTCGCCTTCGACCGTTCCCACTGGGGGGAGGCGTTTGCACAGCTGTCGGCGGCGGATCGCGACACGGCCCTGGCGCCGGAGGATCTCGAGCGACTCGCGGTCGCAGCGCACCTGGTTGGTGAGGACGAGGCTTCCGCCGCGACGTGGGAGCGGGCGCACCGGCAGCTTCTCGACCGCGGGGAGGTGGTGGCGGCTGTCCGGTCCGCGTTCTGGCTGACCTTCGGGTTGCTCAACCGAGGGGAGATGGCCCGCGCCGGCGGCTGGCTTGCCCGGGGACAGCGGCTGCTCGACGACCACCAGCTGGACTGTGTGGAGCGGGGGTACCTGCTGCTCCCGGTGGCGACGCGGACCATGAAATCGGGCGACCCCTGGAGCGCGTACGACACATTCGGTCGAGCGGCCGAGGTGGGCGTCCGCTTCGGCGAGCCGGACCTGGTGACGCTGGGACGGCTCGGTCAAGGCACGTCGCTGGTCCGGGTGGGCAGGACCGCCGAGGGACTGACTCTGCTCGACGAGGCCATGATCGCGGTGGTCACGGAGGAGGTCTCGGCGGTCGTCGCGGGGAAGGTCTACTGCGGCGTCATCTTGGCCTGCCAGGAGGTGTTCGACCTGCGCCGGGCGCACGAATGGGCGGCGGCGC
>JAHWKQ010000273.1 GCA_019347785.1 Actinomycetota bacterium | reverse complement strand
CCGCTCGATCATGATCCTGGGCCCGTCCCGCTCCGGGAAGACCTCCGGCCTGGCGATCCCCGCGATCCTGGAGTGGGACGGGCCCGTCGTGGCCACCTCGGTCAAGACCGACCTGGTCCGCGACACCGCCGGCTGGCGCGCCACCAAAGGCACCGTGGCCCTGTACGACCCGACCGGCGCGACCGGCCTGGCGGCCGCGAGCTGGTCGCCGCTGGCCGGCTGCACCACCTGGATGGGTGCGGTCCGCACCGCCCACGCCATGGCCGCCACCGTCAAGGCGACCGGCACCGCCGGCGGGCTAACCGACGGCGACTTCTGGTACGCCTCGGCCGCCAAGCTCCTCGCCCCGCTGCTGTTCGCCGCCGCCGCCAACGACCTGCCGATCGCCAGCGTGGTCGCGTGGCTGGACACCCAGGAGGAACGCCACGTCCAGACGCTGCTCGGCAACGCTGGCGTGCCCGAGGCCGCCAACGCCTTCGCCGCCTCGACCGGCCGCGCCGACAACCAGAAGTCCAGCATCTACACCACCGCAGAGACCGTCCTCGCCGCCTACGAGGACCCGATCGTCGCCGCCTCCGCAGCCACCAGCGACATCGACCCCGACGCCCTGCTCGACGGGAACCACACCCTGTACCTGTGCGCCCCGCGCGACGACCAGCGCCGCCTGCGGCCGCTGTTCGTCGGCCTGCTCCACCAGGTCCTGGTCGCCGCTAGCCGCCAAGCGGGCCGGCAGCCCGACGGGAGGCTGGCGCGGCCGCTGCTGGTGGTGCTGGACGAGGCCGCCAACATCGCCCCCCTGCCTGACCTCGACGAGGTCGCCTCCACCGCGATGGGCCTGGGGATCACGCTGGTCACGGTGTGGCAGGACCTCGCCCAGATCCGCGCGCGCTACCACCAGCGCACCGCCACGATCGTCAACAACCACGCCGGCATGCTGGTGCTGCGCGGCATGCGCGACCTCGACGCCCTCACTGCGACCAGCGAGCTGCTGGGCCGCCACACCCCACCCGAGCGGCCCGACGAACGCCGCACCGGCCCGCAGCCGCTGCTGGCCGCCCACGCCCTGCGTAGCCTCCCCGAGGGCCGCGCGGTGGCGATCTACCAGCACCTGCCGCCCTTCCAAGTCCAGCTCCGCCCCCACTACGCCACCCGCCACCTGCGGCGACGCGCGGCCATCCCGCCACCGGCCGCACCCACGGTCGCTCCGGCCGCGGCCGACCCCGCTCGGGACCGCGCGGCCACGCCCGCCCGCGCTGAGGGCGCCACGTCCACGGCGACCGGCGGCCGGCCGCTTCCGGCCCCCACCCTGGCGACCGTCCGCGCTCACGCCCAGGACATCCTGGCGATCGCCCGTGACCACGACGCCACCGACGTGCGGGTCTTCGGGTCCGTCGCCACCGGTACCGCCGTGCCCGGCTCCGACCTCAACCTCCTCGTCGACATCCCGCCCGCCCGGCGGCTCCTGCACCTGCGCGCCATCGGCGAGCAGATCGCCGAGCTCGTCGGCGTTCGCGTGGAGGTCCTCACCGTCGACATGCTGCAGAACCCCGGCGCCGCGCTCGACGCCCTGCCCCTGACCCCGACCCTGGAGCCACAGCGATGAACCACTCCGTCCAGGACGAGGCCGCACTCCGGCGGTCCGTCCGCACCCTGCTCACCGTCGCGGACAACGTTCGCCGCGGAACGCTCCCAGCCCGCGCGCTGCAGCGCATCGTCCCCGCCGAGGTCGCCGCCGACATCGTCGCCGAACTCCCCCCCTCACCCGGGGCGAGCACCGTCAACACGGTGTTCCTGCAACAGCCCACGCCGACCCGCACCTACTTCACCGGCTCCGCGGTGCGGCCGGACGGCAGCGCGGTCGCCTACCTCGGGCTGATCGCCCGCACCGGCGAGCACGACCCCTGGCGCGTCACCCAGGTGCTGCCCGTCAGCGAGCACACCATCGGGCGGGCGCCCAACGGCCGCGTGGTCGCCCCCGACCCCGACCGGGTCGCCTCCTTCCGCAACGTCATCACCAGCGGCTACCTCGACGCGTCGGTCGAGCTGCTCGGAGCCATCCCCCAACAGGAAGGCCAGCGCTACGACTGGCTCGAAGCCGCCGCCGCCATCCTCCACCACGCCCGAGCCGAGCAGTTGCAACCGGGCGAGGTCGTCAGCGACCTCGAGCGCGACGCAGGATCCTCC
>JAHWKQ010000272.1 GCA_019347785.1 Actinomycetota bacterium | reverse complement strand
CACCTGCTCGGCAACATGCTCTACCTGTGGGTGTTCGGCGACAACGTCGAGGACCGGTACGGGCACCTGGCATTCGGGGTCTTCTACCTGTCGTCGGGTGTCCTCGCCACGCTCGTGTTCGTCCTGCCCAACGCCGGCAGCACCTCGACCCTGGTCGGGGCCTCGGGAGCCATCGCGGCGGTGCTCGGCGCCTACATGGTGCTGTTCCCCCGCGCGTGGGTGCGCGTGACGATCCCCTTCCTGTTCTTCCTGGTCGTGAGCCTGCCGGCCGTGCTCGTGCTGGGGGTGTGGTTCCTGTTGCAGCTGCAGGCGCTGCGGCCGTCGATCGTCAGCGGCGGCGGCGTCGCCTACCTGGCGCACGTCGGCGGGTTCGTGGCCGGCATCGCGATCACGCTGGGCTCCCGGCGGCGCCGGCCGCCGGTGCGGCGCGGCGGCGTCCCGCCGGGCTGGTAGCCGCCCGGGCTACGCGGGGCCCTCCGCCAGGAGACCGGTGACATCGTCGAGCACATAGGTGGGCCGGGGCCCGGCGCCGTCCAGCTCGGAGGGCGACGTGACACCCGTCAGCACCAGGGCGCAGTCCCAGCCCAGCGCCGTGGCGCCGGCGACGTCGGTGGCCAGGCTGTCGCCGACCATCAGCAGCGGGCCGTCGGGCAGCCGCTCGGCGGCGGCCGTCAGCAGGGGCGCCCGCGGTTTGCCCGCCACCTCCGGCTGGCGGCCGGTCGCCGCGGTCAGGGCCGCCAGGGTCGCCCCGTTGCCCGGCCAGGGGCCCTCCGGCGACGGGTAGACGGGGTCGGAGTTCGTGGCCACGAAGCGCGCGCCGGCGGCCAGCGCCAGTGTCGCCCTGCGCAGCTTGTCCCACGTGAGCCGTCGGTCCCACGCGACCACCACCACGTCGGCGCTGGCGGCGTCCTCGACGACGTCCAGCCCCCGCTCGTCCAGGGCCGCGCGCACCCCCCGCTCGCCGATGACCAGGCAGCGGGCCGGGACGTGGATCATCTCCGCGGCCACCGACGCCGACGTCAGGACCTGGGGCGGGTCCGCGGGCACCCCCATGGCCCGCAGCCTGTCGGCCACCTCGCAGGGGGTGCGGGTGGCGTTGTTGGTGACGAACGCCACGCCGACGCCACGCCGGCCCAGCTCGGCGACCGTGTCGGCCGCACCGTCCAGCGCGCGGTCGTGACGGTAGACGACCCCGTCGAGGTCGAGGACGACGCCGGCGTAGCCCGCGGCGACGCCCCCGCGGGGGGTCACGGGCGCAGGCGGGCGCGGACCCGGGCCAGGGCCCTGCGGTACTCGGGGCGCTCCGCCAGCGCGCACGCCAGCTTCAGATACTTGGCCGCGTCGGCGTTGCGACCGAGCCGCTCCAGGCAGCGCCCGAGCCCGAAGTTCGCATAGTCGTCGGTCGGGTCCAGCTCCACGGTCCGGGCGAAGGCCGCGCGGGCGCGCTCGACCTGGGCGCTGGCGAAGTAGGCCCGCCCCAGCGTCTCCTGCAGGGAGGCCTTGGCGGGCTCCCGGGCGACCGCAAGCTCCAGCACCTCGACGGCGGCCCGCGGCTGCCCCCGCCGCAGGCGCCGGCGCCCCTGCTCGTACAGGTCGTAGACCAGCGCGTCCGTCATCGAGACCTCCCTGCCCGCGGCGACGATCACAGTATCGTGTCCTCATCGGCAGGCCGAACGCTTCGTTGAAGGAGTCCGCCGCGTGGTCGACGCCGCCCCGTTCCGCGGGCTGCGGTACGACCCTCACGTCGCCGGCGGCGCCGGGTCGACGTCCGCGCCCGCCTACGAGGAGCTGGAGCGCTTCGCCTACGCCCGGCACCGTGCCGCCAGCCCCTACACGGTCGTCGAGCTGATCGCCCCGCGCGGTGGGCGGGGCTACCGTGCCGCCGCCCAGACGTGGGAGCGCTGGCGGCGCACCGGCGTGCTCGTCGAGGAGCCCGCCCCCGCCTTCTACGTCTATGAGGAGCACGAGCTGCGAGGCGGCGTGCCGGCGATGCAGCGGGGGGTGCTGGCCGCCGTGCGGCTCATGCCGCTCGACGGCTCCGGCGCCGTGCACGCCCACGAGGACACCGACCCTGGGCGCGCGGCCGACCGGCTCGCGCGGCTGGAGGCCGTCCCGGTGGACCTGTCGCCGGTCTTCGCGATCTACGACCGCGCGCCCGAGGCGCTGGGGCGTCTGCTCGATGAC
>JAHWKQ010000001.1:1393-32327 GCA_019347785.1 Actinomycetota bacterium | reverse complement strand
CGAGGCCGCCTGGAGGGGTCGTGGTAGGGGAGCGGGGGGTGCCCGGAGAGCCTGTTTCCGCTGGTCAGCGGCTTGTGTCGGCGGGGGGACTTGAACCCCCAAGCCCCGAAGGGCACATGGCCCTCAACCATGCGCGTCTACCTGTTCCGCCACGCCGACAGGGCGGACGGTGAGTATGCCACGGCCCAATCCGGCCGCAACGCGCCGCCGCCGGGCCGCCACACGTGCTGACATGGGAGCGTTTCGGCCATATACGGCCCGCACGCTCCACGACGTGCGAGCAGGGGGCGGAAGCCGCCCCCGATCAGCCGACGGCGGCGCGTACGCGCTCCACGTCGGCGGCCAGCCGCTCGTCGCTGTGGACGCGCCGGCCCTGGCGGCCATCCCACGACAGGGGCAGGTCGAGCCACGACTTGCAGCCGCCGTACTCGTCGAGCCGCGGCACCGTCACCGGGTCGGGCAGGGACACGGCCGCCACGACGAGCACCTGCAGCCGGTGCTTGGGGCGGAACTCTAGGCGGTCACGGCGCACCGACTCCGCGGTCCAGATGTGCAGGTCCCGGATGTCGACGAGACCCTCGGCACGCTCGACGGGCACCACCCCGGCCAGGGTGATCCCGCACCGGACGGTCAGCCGGCCGCCGGCCACGTCGGCCTCGCCGAGACCGATGAGGTCGGCGTGCTCGTCGCGCACCCGCTCGCGGTGGGAGTGGGCCACGGTGGGGAACAGCACGAAGGTGTCGCGGCCCACCTGGAAGCGCTTCTCGTGGATGCCCCCCTTGCGCAGCAGGACCGTCTGGCGGCCGTCGAGCAGCCCGTGGGCGACCGCGCCCCACTCCTTGAGCGCCAACGTGGTCCCGGCGACGGGGGCCGACCGGCTCGTGACAGGCATGCGCCCAGTCTACGCGGGCGCGTCTAGGATCCGGCCGTGGTGGGCGAGGCGCTGAGGCGGCTGTGGCCGCTGTTCGGTCTGCGGGTGCGCACCGCGCGACTGGAGCTACGCCTGCCTGCGGACGACGACCTGGCCGCGCTCGCCGAGCTGGCGGCGGCCGGGGTCCACCCCCCGGAGACCATGCCCTTCCTGTCCGCGTGGACCGACAAGCCCTCGCCGGAGCTGGAGCGGGGGATGCTGCGGCATCACTGGCGCTCCCGCGCCCACTGGACGCCGGGGGAGTGGACCCTGGACCTCGCGGTGCTGGCGGACAGCGGCCACGTCGGCATGCAGGGCATCACGGCCACCGAGTTCGCGGTCACCCGCTCCGTCGGCACCGGCTCGTGGCTGGGCCGGTCTCACCAGGGCCACGGGATCGGCACCGAGATGCGCGCCGCCGTGCTGCACCTGGCCTTCGCGGGCCTGGGGGCGCTGGAGGCCCGCAGCGGCGCCTTCACCGACAACCCGGCGTCCCTGGCCGTCTCGCGGCGGCTGGGCTACCACCCCGAGGGCCACAACGTGCGCGTCCGACGAGGGCAGCGCGCCATCGAGCGGCGCCTCGTGCTGACCCGCGACGACTGGGAGGCCTCGGAGCGGCCGGCCGTGACGGTGGACGGCCTGGAGCCGTGTCTGGAGCTGTTCGGCGCCGACACGCTCGGGACGGGTCGCTAGCCTCGACCTCGACATGCAGGTCCACTTCCGCAACACCAGACGGACCGAGCGGGTCGACGGCCCGCTGCGGGTGTCGCAGGTGCTCGAGCGCTTCGACGTGAACCCGGAGACGGTGCTGGTCATCCACGCCGGGCAGCTCGTCACCAAGGACCACCTGCTGCCCGACGACGCCGAGGTCGAGCTCCGCCCGGTGATCTCCGGTGGCGCTGGGCCCGCGCGGTGCCACGCGTGCCCCGCGCCGTCGGTCATCGAGGTGGCTCGGCACCGGGCGGCCTACTGCGCCGGGCACTTCGTCGACCACGTGCGGTCGCAGGTGCGCGCCGCGATCGACCGCCACGGGATGCTGTCCTACGACGACCACGTCCTGGTGGCCGTCAGCGGCGGCAAGGACTCCCTGGCGCTGTGGGACGTGCTGCTGGACATGGGCTACCGCGCCGACGGCCTCTACCTGGGGCTGGGCATCGGGAAGTACTCCGACCGGTCCGGCCGCGTCGTCGCCGACTTCGCCGCCGCCCGGGGCGCGCGCCTGCGCACGGTGAACCTGGCCGACGAGCACGGCTTCGACATCCCCCGGGCCACCGCCGACCGCACCCGCTCCTCCTGCGGCGTCTGCGGGCTGTCCAAGCGCTACGTGTTCAACCGGGTGGCCCTCGAGCACGGCTACGACGTGATGGCGACCGGGCACAACCTGGACGACGAGGCCGCGACGCTGCTGGGCAACGTGCTGCGCTGGCAGACGCCGTTCATGGCCCGCCAGTCGCCCGTGCTGCCGGCCGCGCCGGGGCAGCTGGCCCGCAAGGTCAAGCCGCTGTACCGGCTCGGTGAGCGGGAGATGGCCGCCTACTGCGTGATCAGGGGGCTGGACTACGTCGTCGAGGAGTGCCCCCTCGTCGAGGGCAACACCGTGCTGCGCTACAAGGACGCCCTGAACGAGCTGGAGCGCCGGTCGCCGGGTACCAAGACCCAGTTCCTGTTCGGCTTCCTCGACCGCGTGCAGCCCCGCCACTTCGCCCGCGACGACGCCGACCCCGGCGAGGTGGCGCCCTGCGCCGGCTGCGGGATGCCCACCAGCGTGCCCCGGGGTCCGGACGCCACCGGTGAGGCGGTGTGCGCCTTCTGCCGCACCCGCGGCCGGCTCCTGCGCGGGGGCGGGGGGCGGCCGCGGGCGGCCGCGCACCGATGAGCGCACCCCGCGGCCCGGGCCATCCCGACCCGTTCAGCCCGGGTGACACGGTGCTGCTCGTCGACCGCAAGGACCGCCGCTACATGGTGACGCTGCAGGCCGGTGGCCGCTTCCACTACCACGCCGGGATCCTGGAGCACGATGCGCTGATCGGTTGCCCCGAGGGCGTCACGGTGCGGAGCAGCGGCAGGTCGGCGCTGCTGGCCCTGCGGCCCACGGCGGCCGACTGGACGGTCAAGGCCCCCCGGGGGGCGCAGGTCGTCTATCCCAAGGACCAGGCCATGATCGTCGCGCTGGCTGACCTGGGGCCCGGGGCCACGGTGGTCGAGGCGGGTGCCGGCTCGGGGGCGCTGACGTGCGCCCTGCTGCGGGCGGTCGGGCCGACGGGAGCGGTGACCAGCTTCGAGATCCGCGACGAGCACGCCGACGTGGCCGAGCGCAACGTCGAGGCCCGCTGCGGCGGGCGCCCGCCCAACTGGCGGCTACGCCGCGGCGACGTCGCCGACGGGGTGGACGGCGAGTCGTGCGACCGCCTGGTGCTGGACCTGCTCGACCCGGCCGCGGTCGTCAAGTCCGGCGCCGACGCCCTGCGGCCCGGGGGCATCCTCGTGGCCTACACGCCAACCGTGACCCAGGTCGTGCGCCTGCACGAGGCGCTGGTGGCCGACGGGCGCTGGGGGCTGCGGCACACGACCGAAACGCTGGTGCGCGGCTGGCACGTGGAGGGCCAGTCCGTGCGCCCCGACCACCGCATGGTCGCCCACACCGCGTTCCTCACGACGGCGCGACGCCTCGCCGCGCCGACGCGGTAGCCGGGGGCCGGCCGCGCGCACAGGCGATGCGCGCCCGGTACACCCATATACTCGGGGCGCAGGAGGCACGGCTCACGCCCCCGGTCGACGCTCCGGTCAGAGAGGAGCATCCGCATGGCAGACCACGAGGCGGAACTGCTCGAGCTGCGGACGCAGGTCAAGTTCCTCGAGGAGGAGGCGGCCCTGCTGCGGCGACGCCTTGACGAGTCACCGTCGCGCACACGGGCCCTGGAGGAGCGGGTCCTGGAGACCAAGGGCCGGCTGGCCACCGCCCAGGCGCAGAACAGCAAGCTGGCCGAGACCCTGCGCGAGGCGCGCGAGCAGATCGTCGCCCTCAAAGAGCAGGTCGAGAAGCTGACGGCGCCACCGTCGACGTTCGGCGTGTTCCTCGAGCCCCACGACGACCAGACCGTCGAGGTCTTCTCCCAGGGCCGCAAGCTGCGGGTCGCCCTCGGCCCCGAGGTGGACGCCGGTTCGCTGGTGCGCGGCCAGGAGGTCGTCCTGAACGAGGCGCTGAACATCATCGAGGGCGCCCGCTTCGACGTCGTCGGCGAGGCCATGACGTTCAAGGAGCGCCTGGACGGCAACCGCGTCCTGGTGATCGGCCACACCGACGACGAGCAGGTGGTGCGGGTCGCCGAGCCGCTGCTGTCGGTGCCGCTGCGCGCGGGTGACACGCTGCTCGTCGACACCCGCAGCAACCACGCCCTCGAGCGCCTGCCCCGTCCCGAGGTGGAGGAGCTCATCCTGGAGGAGGTGCCCGACATCTCCTATGAGGACATCGGGGGCCTGGGCGCCCAGATCGAGGCCATCCAGGACGCCGTCGAGCTGCCCTTCCTGCACGCCGACCTGTTCCGTGAGCACGAGCTGCGCGCGCCGAAGGGGATTCTTCTGTACGGCCCGCCGGGCTGCGGCAAGACGATGATCGCCAAGGCCGTCGCCAACTCCCTGGCCCACCGGGTCGCCGAGCGCGCCGGGCGCTCCGACGCGCGCAGCTACTTCCTGAACATCAAGGGCCCGGAGCTGCTCAACAAGTACGTGGGGGAGACCGAGCGGCAGATCCGACTGATCTTCCAGCGCGCCCGGGAGAAGGTCGAGGAGGGCTTTCCCGTCATCGTCTTCTTCGACGAGATGGACTCGATCTTCCGCACGCGCGGATCGGGGATCTCCAGCGACGTGGAGAACACGATCGTCCCGCAACTGCTGTCCGAGATCGACGGCGTCGAGTCGCTCAAGGACGTCATCGTCATCGGGGCGTCCAACCGGGAGGACATGATCGACCCGGCGATCCTGCGGCCCGGCCGCCTGGACGTGAAGATCAAGATCGAGCGGCCCGACGAGGACGCCGCCCGGGAGATCTTCGGCGTCTATCTGCACGCCGGCCTCCCGCTGCACCCTGACCTGGTCAAGCGGCACGACGGGGAGGAGCCGGCGGTGCGCTGGCTGATCGACCAGACGTGCCGGCGGATGTACGCCACGCGGGAGGAGAACCGCTTCCTGGAGGTCACCTACGCCAACGGCGACAAGGAGGTCCTGTACTTCAAGGACTTCAACTCCGGCGCGATGATCGAGAACGTCATCGCCCGCGGCAAGAAGATGGCGATCAAGCGCTATCTCGACGAGGGCCAGCGCGGCCTCAGCCCGGAGGACCTGTTCCAGGCCATCCGCGACGAGTTCCGCGAGAACGAGGACCTGCCGAACACCACCAACCCCGACGACTGGGCGCGCATCTCCGGCAAGAAGGGGGAGCGCATCGTGTTCGTCCGGACCCTGGTCGGCGACGGGCAGGCGCCCGGCAAGTCCATCGAGAACGTCAACACCGGCCAGTACCTGTGAGGGGGTCCCGACGGGCGCACTGTGCCTGGCGGTGCGGGCGCACGCGATGACGCTCGTCAGGTATCAGGGGACCGAGACCGAGTACGGGATCGCCGTGGTGGGGCGTCCCGACTTCAACCCCGTGCTCGCGTCGTCGCTGGTCGTCAACGCCTACGCCGCCGACGGGCATCGCCGCGCGCGGTGGGACTACGAGGAGGAGAACCCGCTGCGCGACGCCCGCGGGTTCACCCAGCCCAGCGCCCACGAGCCGGTGCCCGAGGAGGACGTGGGACTGGCCAACGCGATCCTGACCAACGGGGCCCGCTTCTACGTCGACCACGCCCACCCCGAGTTCTCCTCGCCCGAGGTGTCCAATCCCCGCGACGCGGTCGTGTGGGACAAGGCCGGCGAGCGGATCCTGGAGGTCGCGGCCGAGCGCGCCGGGCGGATGCTGCCGGGTGGGCCCGGCCGGGTCGTCATCACGAAGAACAACACCGACGGCAAGGGCGCCGCGTACGGCATGCACGAGAACTACATCGTGGACCGGGCGGTGCCGTTCGGTCAGATCGTCCGCCAGATCACGCCGTTCTTCGTCACACGACAGGTCATGGTCGGAGCCGGGCGCCTGGGCAACGAGCACGGCCTGCCCGACGTGCCCTACCAGTTGTCGCAGCGCGCCGACTTCGTCGAGGTCGAGGTGGGCCTGGAGACGACGCTGAAGCGGCCGATCGTCAACACGCGCGACGAGCCGCACGCCGACCCCGAGCGCTTCCGCCGCCTACACGTCATCGTCGGCGACGCGAACATGAGTGAGGTCTGCACCCTGCTCAAGCTGGGGTCGACGGGGCTGCTGCTGTCGATGGTCGAGGACGGATTCCTGCCCGACCCGCCCGCGGTGGACGCCCCCGTTTCGGCGCTGCACGAGGTCTCCCACGACCTGACCTGCTCGCGGCCCGTGCTCCTGCGCGACGGCCGCCGGGTCACGCCCGTCGAGTTGCAGTGGCACTACTTGGAGCACGCCCAGCGCTACTGCAAGGAGGTGGCTGTCGACGAGGTCACCAAGGACGTCCTGGCCGTGTGGGAACGAATCCTCGTGGCCCTCGAGGACGACCCGATGAGCCTGGACGGCGTCGTCGACTGGGTGACGAAGTACCGGCTGCTGCGACGCTACGTCGAGCGCGACGATCTCTCCTGGGACCACGACAAGCTCAAGCTCGTCGACCTGCAGTACCACGACGTGCGTCGCGACAAGGGCCTGTACAACCGCCTGGCCGCGTCCGGGCGGGTCGAGCGCGTCGTGGCCGAGTCGGAGGTCCGACGGGCGGTCACCGAGCCCCCCGAGGACACCCGGGCCTACTTCCGCGGCCGGTGCCTGGCCAAGTACCGCGACCAGGTCGCTGCGGCCGGCTGGGACTCGATCATCTTCGACGTCGGCAAGGAGACGCTCCAGCGCGTGCCGATGATGGACCCCGGCCGCGGTGGCCGCGTGCAGGTGGAGGAGCTCATCGACCGCTGCGACTCGGCCGCGCCGCTGCTGGAGGCCCTGCAGGGCTGACGCCGGCCCTGCCTGTGGGCCCTCGACAGCCGCGCCCGGGCGCTCGCTACACTTCCGGCACGCGTCCCTGGCCACCGTCCCGGGCCGGGTGCGGCGTCAGGAGCCTGCCATGAGCGAGGGTGAGAGGGTCCGCCGACAGCGGCCGCGGCAGACCGAGGAGGAGCCGGGCGAGACGTCCGCCGCCGACCAGGTCGACACGTCCGACGTCGACGACCTGCTCGACGAGATCGACGAGGTCCTCGAGGAGAACGCCGAGGAGTTCGTCAAGAACTATGTCCAGAAGGGTGGCCAGTGAGGCTCGAGCGCCCGAGCGCGTTCGACCTCGACGGCCCCAGCTTCTCGGCCCTCCTGCGACGAGACCGTCCGGCGGCGCAGCCCCGCCCCGCCCCCGGCGTCGCCCGGGTCGACGAGGTCGTCGATCACGTCGAGGGCACCACCGTGCTGGCACTGACCTACGACGGGGGTGTGGTCATGGCCGGCGACCGGCGGGCGACCGCCGGCAACGTCATCTCCAAGCGGGACATGCGCAAGGTCTTCGAGGCCGACGCCTGGTCGGCCGTGGCGATCTCCGGCGCGGCCGGCCCGGCCATGGAGCTGGCGAAGGTCTTCGCCACCGAGTTGGAGCACTACGAGAAGATCGAGGGCGGCCCCCTGTCACTGGACGGCAAGGCCAACATGCTGGCGCGCATGGTGATGGGCAACCTGGGCATGGCCCTGCAGGGCTTCGTGGTCGTGCCGCTGTTCGCCGGGTACGACCCGCACACCGGCCGCTCGCGCATCTACGAGTACGACGCGGCCGGGGGGCGCTACGAGGAGCGACGCTTCGCGTCCACCGGTTCCGGCGGGCGTGACGCCCGCGGCTCGCTGAAGGCCCGCTACACCCCGGGCGCCGAGCGCGAGACCGCGCTGGACATGGCGATCGAGGCCCTGTGGGACGCCGCGGACGAGGACTCCGCGACCGGCGGGCCCGACCTGGTGCGGGGCATCTACCCGCTGGTGACGGTCATCGACGCCGGCGGCTACCGGGAGATGGAAGACGAGGCCGTGGCGGCCCGCGTCGAGCGCGTCATCGAGCAGCGCCAGCGCTGACCCGGCGCGCTGACGCCGGGCGCGCGAGCGTGGGCGCGGGTCGCGTACAGAGAGGAGGCGCCCACCGTGGTGGCGATGCCCTACTACGTGTCACCCGAGCAGCTCATGAAGGACCGGGCCGACTACGCCCGCAAGGGCATCGCCCGTGGCCGGTCCGTCATCGCGGTGGCCTACGACGCCGGGGTGCTGTTCGTCGCCGAGAACCCCTCGTCGAGCCTGCGCAAGGTCAGCGAGATCTACGACCGGATCGCCTTCGCCGCGGTCGGCAAGTACAACGAGTTCGAGCAGCTGCGGGTGGCCGGCATCAGGGTCGCCGACGTGCGCGGCTACCAGTACGCGCGCGAGGACGTGACCGGACGCTCGCTGGCCAACGCGTACGCCACGGCCCTGGGGACCGCCTTCACCGAGGGGTCCAAGCCCTACGAGGTCGAGCTGCTCGTCGCCGAGGTCGGCGACTCCGACGTGGACCTGTTCCACATCCTCTACGACGGCTCGATCACCGACGAGGAGGGCTTCGTCGCCATCGGCGGCGACGCCGAGCGCGTCAACGCACGCCTGTCGGAGCTGCACCAGCCGGGCAGCCAGCTGGCAACGGCCCTGGGGTGGGCCCGCACCGCGCTCAGCGACGGCGACGAGCTGGCCGGACGGCTCGAGGTCGCCGTGCTCGACCGGGGCCGGGGCCGGCGCAAGTTCCGTCGCCTGAGCGACGAGGCGGTCACCGAGGCCCTGGAGTCGGGGACCTGACGCCGCCGGGGAGGGGGCGCGGCCGCCGCGACCGTCCGCCGTACACTGACGCGGCTCCGCCCGGTGCTCCCGCGGCGGGTGCGCGCGGGAGAGCCCCGACCGAGGAAAGGCTCCGTGACATGCAGCGTCGGATCTTCGGCCTCGAGGTCGAGTACGGCGTGACGTGCACCTTCCGGGGCCAGCGGCGGCTGTCGCCCGACGAGGTCGCGCGCTACCTGTTCCGCCGGGTCGTCAGTTGGGGCCGCTCGTCCAACGTGTTCCTGGAGAACGGCGCCCGCCTGTACCTCGATGTCGGCTCCCACCCGGAGTACGCCACTCCCGAGTGCGACTCGGTGCGTGACGTCGTCACCCACGACAAGGCGGGGGAGCGCATCCTGGAGAACCTGGTGGAGCAGGCCGAGCAGCGCCTCCACGAGGAGGGCATCTCCGGGCAGATCCACCTGTTCAAGAACAACACCGACTCGGCGGGCAACTCCTACGGCAGCCATGAGAACTATCTCGTCGCCCGCTTCGGGGAGTTCCAGAAGCTGGCCGACACGCTCATCCCGTTCCTCGTCACACGCCAGATCTACGCCGGCGCCGGCAAGATGCTGCAGACCCCGCGCGGGGCCGTCTACTCCATCTCTCAGCGGGCCGAGCACATCTGGGAGGGGCTGTCGTCGGCCACGACCCGCAGCCGCCCGATCATCAACAGCCGTGACGAGCCGCACGCGGACGCCGAGCGGTACCGGCGACTGCACGTCATCGTCGGCGACTCGAACATGAGCGAGTACGCCGTCTGGCTGAAGCTGGCGACGACGGACCTAGTGCTGCGCATGATCGAGGCGGGCACCGTCATGCGCGAGCTGACGCTGGAGAACTCGATCCGAGCCATCCGCGAAATCAGCCACGACATGTCGTGCACCCGGCGGGTGAAGCTGATCGGGGGCCGGGAGCTGAGCGCACTGGAGATCCAGCGGCACTACCTGGAGCGCGTGTCGCAGTTCGTGGAGCACGAGGGCACCGACCCGGAGACCGACGTCGTGCTGGCCGAGTGGGCGCGGGTGCTGCAGACGCTCGAGGACGACCCGCTCAAGCTGGGGCGCGAGTGCGACTGGGTCGCCAAGCACCACCTCGTCGACGACTACCGTCGTCGCCACGACCTGCCGCTGTCACACCCGCGCGTGGCGATGCTCGACCTGCAGTACCACGACGTGAACCGCAGCCGCGGGCTGTACAACCTGCTGCAGCGCCGCGACCGCGTCGACCGCGTCGTCGACGACCAGGGCATCCAGCGGGCGCGCGACCTGCCCCCACAGACGACCCGGGCGCGCCTGCGGGGCGAGTTCATCCGCCAGGCCAAGCGCCGGCGCCGTGACTACACCGTCGACTGGGTCCACCTGAAGCTCAACGACCAGGCACAGCGCACGGTGCTGTGCAAGGACCCGTTCCGCGCCACCGACGAGCGGGTCGACAAGCTCATCGCCAGCATGTGACGCCCTACCGGTCCGGGGGCCCCTGCTGGCCGCCGGCGTCACCCTGGCCGCCGCCGCCACCCTGGCCGCCGCCGCCACCCTGGCCGCCGCCGCCACCGTCGTCGGACTCCGGCTGCGGCTGGGGCTCGGGCTCGGGCTCGGGGACGTAGCCGGTCGACACCCCCAGGTAGACGCGGTCGCCGACCCTGGCGGTGTCACCCGGGTCCGGGTTCTGCCACACGATGGTGCCCTCTGGTGCGTCCGACTCGGTGGATTGCGGCTCGGCCACCAGGCGGGCTCTCAGCAGGCGCTGGGTGGCGGTGGTCTCGGTCACCCCGGTGACGTCGGGAACCGAGACCTTGCCGCTCACGAGCCCGGACAGGTTGGTGCTGGCGTCCTTGAACCCGACCGGCCGGCGGTTGGCGAGCGCCGCCTCGACGAACTGGCGCCACGTCGAGGCGGGATAGGACCCGCCGGTCACGCCGTTCATCGGCTCGCGGCTGTCGGGATGACCGACCCAGACCGCGGTGGACAGCACCGGCGTGTAGCCGATGAACCACGCGTCGGAGTAGTCCTGGGTGGTGCCGGTCTTGCCGGCCTCCTCCCAGTTGTACAGCTGGGCCCGGGTGCCCGTGCCGCGCGAGACGACCTGCTGCATGGTCTCGACCATCACGCCGTTGACCGCCGGGGGGAGGACCCGCCGCCCCGAGGTGTCGGCGCGGTAGATGACGCGGCCCTCGGTGTCGCGCACCTTGTCGATGAAGTGCGGCTCCTGGTGCCTGCCGCCGTTGGCGAACGTCGCGTACGCGCCCGCCATCTCCAGGGGGGTGACGCCGACATCGAAGCCGCCCAGCGCCAGTGACGGATTCGACACCCCTCCGGTCGCACGCTCCATGTCGATGCCCATGCGCTTGGCCTGCCGGATGACGTCGGCGGGACCGACGGCCAGCATCAGCTGGGCGAAGGCGGTGTTCACGCTGTTCACCAGCGCTTCGGGAATGGTCAGCGAGCCGTAGCTGGCGCCCCCGTAGTTGCCGACCTCCCAGTCGGGCCCCTCGACCGAGAACACCGTGGGGCTCTGCCCCGTCAGGCGGGTCCCGACCGGGAAGCCCTCCTTGAGCGCCGTGGCCATCACGAACGGCTTGAACGCCGAGCCCGGCTGCCGACGCCCCTGCGCCGCCAGATCGAACTGCTCCTCGTCGAAGTCCTCGCCGCCGTGCAGGGCGAGCACCCGCCCCGTCCTGGGGTCCACCGATGCGATCGCCGCCGTGGCGCCCCCGTAGATGGGGAAGTTGGCGTCCACCACCTCGTCGGCGATCCTCTGCATCCGCTGGTCGATCGAGGTCGAGATGCGCAGGCCCCCGCTGAACAGCTGCTGCCGGCGCTCCGCCCGGGTCGCGCCGAACGCGGGGTTGGCCAGGAACTCCCGCTTGACGGCCGCCACGAAGTACGGCTCGTCGGTCTGGCGCTCCTGCTCGGGGACGACCCTGAGCGGCGTGCGCTTCCAGTGCCGCGCCTGCTGGCGGGTGAGGTAGCCCTCCGCGGCCATGCCCGACAGCACCTGGTTGCGCCGGCGGCGGGCCGCCTTGGGGTAGGAGCGCGCGTCGAGCGATGAGGGGCTGCGGATCGCACCGGCCAGCAGCGCGCTCTCCGCGGCGTTGAGGTCCTTGGGGCGCTTGCCGAAGAAGTCCTCCGCCGCGGCGGCCACGCCGTAGCTGCCCGAGCCGAAGTAGACCTCGTTGAGGTAGCGGACGAGCAGCTCGTCCTTGGAGAAGCGCCTCTCCAGGGCGACCGAGTACAGCAGCTCGGTGAACTTGCGCTCCAGGCTCTGCTCGTCGCCGGCGAAGTTCTGCTTGGCCAGCTGCTGGCTGATGGTGGAGCCGCCCTGGGTGACGTCCTGCGCCTTGATGTTGGCCACCGCCGCCCGGCCGACGGCCTCCAGGTCATACCCGGGGTGCTCGTAGAACTCGCGGTCCTCGGCGGTGATGACCGCGTTCTGCATCTGCTTGGAGATGCGGTCGAGCGACACCACCTGGCGATTGACCTCGTCGTGCAGCACCGCCAGCACCCGGTCCTTGGAGTCGTAGACGACCGAGCGCTCGGGCAGCCGCGCCAGCTGCGCATCCTGAGGCAGGGCAAGGTTGAGATTGAGGGCCCCGCCCGCGGCCCGGGCGGCGTAGCCACCGAACTGCCCGGCGACGAGCCCGAACAGCAGCAGCGCGATCAGCGTCGCGGTCAGCAGGCCGGTCGCCCGCAGGGTGTGCAGGCCCGCCCGGCGCAGCCGCATCGTGGGGGGTACCGGCGGCCGCGGGACGAAGGTGAAGCCCGCCGGGCGCCGTGCCATCGCCCGGCGCTCCTCGACGCGGCGGCGCCACGCCTGTTCCCGCCGCTGCGCGAGCCGGCGCGGGGACTCGGCGGTGGTCGAGGCCACGGCCACGACCGGCCGGCCGGCCTTCTTCGTCCAGTCCGCCAGCCGGGACGGCGCCCGCCGCGTGATGCCGGCGACCGTCGCGTCCGCCCGCGACAGGGGTGGGATGAGGCGGCGGTCCAGGCGGAGAACCGTGGTGGCGACCGCGGACGCCGCGGCGCCGAGCAGCGGCACGAGTCGTGCCTCGGCGCCGACGAGCGCCGAGACGACGCCCCGGCCCACGCCCCTCAGGATCGGGACGAGGCGGGCCTGCAGGCCGGACAGCCCTTGGAGGGCGAGCCTGGGAGAGGCCGCCAGCGCCGGCACGGCGCGGGCCTCGGCACGTGCGATCGCCGTACGCACGGGCAGCCAGCCGGCCGCGAGGACCTGTGTCGCGACCGCCGCCCACCCGAGAACCACACCGGCGGGGGCGGAGCCGGCCCTTCCGCGAGGAGGCCGTTCGGGTGCGCGTGTCGCGGACATGCCACCTGCATCGTCGGAATGGGTCGTCGGATCTGAAGCGCCCGGCGGCCGTCGACCCGAGTCGCCTTGATGATGCCAGCTTCGGGCGCCCCCCATCACGAGGTCACACCATGATCGCAAGCGCAGCGGCGCCACGCATCCCCCGTCGGCTGGCCGTCCGGTCATGACCGCGACCGCCTCACCGGCCAGGTAGCCTCGGCGGGCCATGATCGACAGGCTCGAGCGGCTGGTCAACCTCGTCATCGCCCTGCGCGAGACCCGCCGGCCCATGACAGCCGACGAGATCCACGACCGCGTCGCGGGCTACGACCAGGACACCCACGAAGCCTTCCGGCGGACTTTCGAGCGGGACAAGGCCGACCTGCGCGCACTGGGCGTCCCCGTGACCACTGCGCCCCTGGGCCGCTGGGACGACACCCAGGGCTACCGCATCGACCCCCGCAGCTACGACCTGCCGTCGGTGGCCCTGAGCGGCTCTGAGCTCACGGCGCTGGCGCTCGCCCTGCAGGTCACCGGACTGGTCGACGAGGCGGGGGCCGGCCTGCGCAAACTGGAGGTTGACGCCGACGAGCCCGCGGCCGAGCGCCTCGTCCCGGCCGCGCCCGTGGGTGTGGACCTGTCCCACCCCGTCAGCGCCGTCCTCCTGGAGGCGCAGCTCTCACGAACCGTGGTGCGCTTCGACTACGCCCCCCTCGAGGGACGGACGGCCAGGCGCACCGTCGACCCCCATGCGGTGGTGCACCGCCGGGGCCGCTGGTACCTGGTCGGTCGCGACCACGAGCGCCGGGGGCGTCGCGTCTTCCGGCTCGACCGGATCCGCGGGCGCGTGACCACCGTCGGCGAGTCCGAGGCGTTCGAACCGCCCCCGGAGGGGGTCACCGTCGACGACGTCCTGCCGCAGCCGCCTGCCGACGCGCCGTCCGACGCCGAGGTGGACGCCGCGCCGTCCGTCGGCTGGCTGGTCGCCCGCCGGGCGCACGGCGACGGGCGTCCGGTCCCCGGCGGCTGGACCCGCTACACCGTGCCGGTCGGCGACCCCGACCGCTTCGTCGGCTGGGCGCTGGAGTACGGCCCCGAGCTGCGCGTGCGCGGCCCCGCCCCGCTGCGCCGGCGTGTCATCGAGCAGTTGCGGTCGCTCGCCAACGCTGAGGCTGCGGTGGAGGATTAGGGTGAGCCCTCCGACGCGCACCCTGCAGCGCCTGGAGCGCCTGCTGACGATGGTGCCCTGGCTGCTCGAGCATCCCGGCGTGGAGCTGGCCGAGGTCGCCCGGCGCTTCGGTGGCGACCGCGCCGAGGTGGCGCGCGACCTGGACATGCTGGGCTACTGCGGATTGCCTGGCTACGGCGGCGGTGACCTCATCGAGGCGTCGGTCGTGGGGGACCGCGTGGTGGTGCGCATGGCCGACTTCTTCCGGCGGCCGTTGCGGCTGAGCCTCCGCGAGGCGGTCACGCTGCTGCTGGCCGGCCGCGCGCTGCTGAGCGTCGGCCTGGCCGGCTCCAAGCCACTGGCCGGGGCCGTGGACAAGCTCGAGGGCGCCCTCGGGGTCCACCCGGGCGTGGCGGTCGACCTGTCCGCCCCCGGCGACGAGCACCTGCCGCTGCTGTGGCGAGCCGTCGAGGAGCGCCGGGTGCTGCACCTGGTGTACCGCTCGGCGTCAAAGGGCGAGACCACCGAGCGAGACGTCGAGCCGTGGGAGGTCGCCGGCGCCGGCGGCGCCTGGTACCTGCGGGCGTGGTGCCGCGGGGTCCAGGCGCCGCGGGACTTCCGCCTGGACCGCATCCGAACCGTGCATCCCACCGGCGAGCGCGTCGCCGACGGCGCGCGGCCGCCGGCCGGGCCGCCCGCCTACCGCCCGGGGCCGGATGACACCACGGTCGTGCTCGACCTGCGCCCCGACGCCTGGTGGCTGGCCGAGTGGCTCCGCGTCGACCACGTCGACGGCCGTGACGACATCCGACGGGTGACGCTGCGGGCCCGTGAGCTGGAGGGGATCGCGCGCCTGGTGCTGCGGCTCGGCGCCGCTGCCACGGTCGTGGCGCCCGCCGCCCTGTCGTCGCTCGTGCGCGACCGCGCGCGGGAGACGCTCGCGCTGTACGGCGATGACCGGTCGGCGTGATCTCAAGCACCCCGCGCGAGCTGCCGATAGCGGGTGGACGGCCGCAGGGGTGCGCCCCGGAGGTCACGACCCGCTGGAGGCCACGGCACATGGTCACCATCAAGGCAACATGTCCCACGTGCGGGGAGGTCAGCCTCGGGCCCGCCGACATCGACCTGTACGTCGACCGTGGGAACTCCGACGGGTCCGCCTACTCCTTCGAGTGTCCACACTGCCGTGCGCATGTGCGCAAGCCGGCCGACGACCGGGTGATCCGCCTGCTCGTCTCCGGGGGCGTCCAAGCCCGCCCGGAGACCCGGCCCCGCGCGCCGGAGCGGGTGGCGGACTCGGTGCGCCAGGCGCCGGCGCTCACCCCCGACGACCTGCTGGACTTCCACGAGCTGATCTCGCTCGACGACTGGTTCCAGCGGCTGACCGACCCGGGCCGTGACCAGGGCGGCGGCTGACCGCGTAGCATGCGGGCTCGCCGCCGCGCCGGGAGAGGCCGCGGGGACCGGGAGGCGACGCCGTGTCGGGGATCATCCTGCTGACCGTGACGGCCGCCGTCGCGGCCCTCGGCGCGGCCGCGGTCGCGGCGCTCCGGCTGCGTGCCACCGTGTCCGATCTGCTCGCGGCCGCGGGTGCCGCGGGCGAGCGCTCCCGGGGGGCGGTCGACGAGCTGCGCGCCGAGCTGGCCGTGGCGTCGCTGGAGGCCGACGCGCTGCGTCGGCGCTGGCAGAGCGCGCCACCGGGCCGGCGCGGCACGGCCCCTCCGGGCGGGCCGGCGCCGGGATAGACTCGGCGTAGTCACCCGGCGGCGGGAATACCCGCCGCCGACACGACAGGGGGTCGACAATGCCGAACATCGGCGGTGGAGAGCTGATCTGGGTCCTTGCCATCGCCCTGCTGCTCTTCGGCGGGAAGAAGTTGCCGGAGTTGGGCAGCGCGGTCGGCAAGAGCATCAAGAACTTCAAGCACGGGGTCGAGGACAGCAGGTCGGACGAGGACGAGGCGGACCCCTCGACCGAGGCGCCCGCACCGGCCGAGGCCGGCGAGCAGCGGGAGCGCGGGTAGCGCCTCGTGACCGCCACCGCCCCGCGCGCCGCCGGCGGGGGGCAGGACCATGCCGTCGGGGAGATGACGCTCGTCGAGCATCTCGCCGAGCTGCGCGCCCGGCTGGTCAAGGCCGGCATCGCCGTCGCCGCGGGCTTCGCGCTGGGCTTCGCGCTTCGCGAGTGGGTCTTCGCGCTGCTCATCCGGCCCTACTGCCAGCTGCCCCGGGCTCTGCGCGCCGGGTCCTCGGCGTTCGACCCCGACCGGTGCTCCCTGGTGTTCACCGACCCGCTCGGGGCGTTCTTCATCAGCCTGAAGGCCGCGGCCGTCGTGGCCATCGTCGTCGCCGCGCCCGTGGTGTGCTACCAGCTGTGGCGCTTCGTGACCCCCGGCCTGCACGACGTCGAGCGCCGCTACTCGCTGCCGTTCGTCGTCATCAGCCAGCTGCTGTTCCTGGGTGGGGCGGTGTTCAGCTACGTCGTCATCCCCCGCGGCCTGCACCTGCTGCTGAGCTTCGCCGGCCCCAATGTCGTGTCGCTGATGGAGGCGAACCGGTACCTCACCTTCATCCTGCACACCATGCTCGCCTTCGGAGTGGCCTTCGAGCTGCCGCTGATCCTCGTGACGCTCTCGCTCATGGGCGTCGTCACCTCCGAGAGCCTGCGGCGCCACCGTCGCCACGCCCTGCTCGGCGTCTTCGCCGCCGCCGCCATCCTCACCCCCACGCAGGACCCGTTGACGATGTCGCTGATGGCGGTGCCCCTGGCGGGCCTGTACGAGGTGGCGGCCCTGTCGGCGCGGCTGATCGAGCGCAGGGGCGCGGGCACGGCGTCCGGCTGACGGGCACGTAGGCTCATCACATGGACCTGCCGCAGCGCTTCGGCGCCGCCTACGACTTTCCCCTCGACGACTTCCAGCGGGCGGGCGTCGCCGCGCTGGCCGCCGACCGCTCGGTGCTCGTCGCCGCGCCCACGGGGGCCGGCAAGACCGTCGTCGGCGAGTACGCCGTCTGGCAGGCGCTGCACCGCGAGGGCAAGTGCTTCTACACGACGCCCATCAAGGCCCTGTCGAACCAGAAGTTCGTCGATCTGTCCCGGCGCCACGGCCCGGAGCGCGTGGGCCTGCTCACCGGCGACAACGCCGTCAACGGCGACGCCCCCGTCGTGGTCATGACGACCGAGGTGCTGCGCAACATGCTCTACGAGGGCTCGCCCGCACTGGTGGGCCTGCACGCCGTCGTGCTCGACGAGGTGCACTACCTGGCCGACCGGGAACGCGGCGCGGTGTGGGAGGAGGTGATCGTCCAACTTCCGCCCAGCGTGGCCCTCGCCTGCCTGTCGGCCACCCTGTCCAACGCCGAGGAATTCGGCCGCTGGCTGCGGGGCGTCCGGGAGTCGTGCGACGTGGTGATCTCCGAGCGGCGGCCTGTCCCGCTGGAGCACTCGTACGCGGTCAACGACAGGGTCCTGCCGACGTTCGTGGCCGCCGGCGGGCCGTCGGGGCGCCGCAGGCAGGGCAGCGACGTCCAGGCGGCGCGCCAGGCCCGCGGGGGTCGGCCCAACCCGGAGGTGCTGATGCTGGAGCGCCGGGCGGCGGCGCGCGTCAACCGCCGCGGGCGACGGGTCCCCGGGCCCCGGCCACGCGCGCCGCGCCGCTTCGAGATGGTCGAGGAGCTGGCCCGGCGCGACTGGCTGCCGGCCATCTACTTCCTGTTCAGCCGCGCCGGCTGCGACGACGCCGTGGACCAGCTCGTCGCCGCCGGCGTCTCCCTCACCACCGCCCCCGAGCGTGCGCGCATCCGCGGGGTCGTCGCGGAGCGGACCGCCCCGCTGCCCGCCGGGGACCTCGACGTGCTGGACTTCGCGGCGTGGGCGTCCGCCCTGGAGCGCGGCGTCGCCGCCCACCACGCGGGCATGGTCCCGGTGTTCAAGGAGACCGTGGAGCGGCTGTTCGTCGACGGCCTGGTGAAGGCCTGCTTCGCCACCGAGACGCTGGCGCTGGGAATCAACATGCCGGCCCGCACGGTTGTCATCGAGCGGCTGGAGAAGTGGAACGGCCAGCGCCACGAGCTGCTGACCCCCGGGCAGTTCACCCAGCTGACCGGCAGGGCGGGGCGCCGTGGGTTGGACCGGGTGGGCCACGCCGTCGTGCTCTATCAGCGCGACGTGGACTTCCCGACCGTCGCCTCCCTGGTCGACCGGCGCGTCGAGCCGCTGCGCTCCAGCTTCGCGCCGTCGTACAACATGGCCGTGAACCTGCTGCGCCGTCACAGCCGTGCCGGGGCGGAGCGGCTGCTGGCCAGCTCGTTCGCGCAGTTCCAGACGGATGCGACCGTCGTCGACCAGCAGCGGCGGATCGCCGAGAACCGCCGCGGCCTCGACGGCTACGCCGCCAACCTGCGCTCGGACCACGGCGACTTCGCCCAGTACTGGGCGCTGCGCACGGAGCTGGCGCGCCTGGAGTCGGCCGTCGCCCGCGAGCGTCGTCAACATCGACGCGACGCCGTGCTCGACGGCGTCGACCGCCTGCGCGAGGGGGACGTGGTGCTGCTGCCCAAGGGCGGCAGGCGCCCGCCCAGGGCGGCGATCGTGGGGCGCTCGCGCAGCAGCACCGGCACGCCGCTCGCCCAGGCGGTCACCGAGGACCGCAGGCTGATCCGGCTCGGTCCCCGCGAGTTCCCGAGCCCGCCGTGGTCGGTGGGGCGGGTACCGCTGCCCGCCGCGGGCGGCCCGCGCCAGCCCGGGTACCGCCGGGCCGTGGCCGAGGCGCTGCACCGCCTGCGCCCCGACGACCCCGCCGGCGGGTCCGACGCGCCCGCCGAGCCGGCCACCACCACCCGCCTGCAGCACCTGCGGCGCGCCGTGCGCGAGCACCCGGTGCACCACGACCCCGCGCTGGAGGAGACCGCCCGGTGGGCGCGGCGCCACGACGAGCTCGCCGAGGCCACCGAGCGCCTGGAGCGCTCCGTCCACCGGCGCACCGGATCGCTCGTGCGCGACTTCGACCGCATCGTCGAGGTGCTCACCGCCATGGGCTATCTCACCGACGACCGGCGGGCCCCGCAGCCGACCGAGGAGGGGCTGCGGCTGGCCGGGCTGTACGCCGACACCGACCTCGTCCTGGCCGAGGCGCTGCGCCGCGGCGTCCTCGACGGGCTCGACGCGGCCGACCTCGCAGCGGTGGCCAGTGTCTTCGTGCACGAGACGCGGACGCGGGAGCCGGCGCCGCCCCGCCTGCCGACGCCGCGGGTGCGCGAGGCGGTCGACGCCGCCCAGGCGGTGTGGGCCGACGTCGTCGAGCGGGAGGCGGACACCGGGCTGTCACCGACACGGCCCCTGGACCCCGGCTTCGCCGACGTCACCTGGCGCTGGGCCTCGGGCCAGCCGCTCCAGGACGCCCTCGGGGCCAGCGAGCTCACGGCCGGTGACTTCGTCCGCGCCACCAAGCAGGTCGCCGACCTGCTGCGCCAGCTGCGCGACGTGACCCGCGACGACCACCGCTCGCCTGCGGCGCACCAGGCGGCGCGGCGCCTCGTACGGGGCGTTGTCGCCTTCAGCGGCGTGTGACCGCCGCCGCACGGCTGCTCGTCGGACCGCGCCACGGGCGCGCGACGCTGCCCGCGCTGGAGCGGGCGCTGCGCGGGGCCGGGCTGGACTACGACGTCGCGCTCGCCCGCCGCCCCGGGGACGCCGTGGGAATGGCCCGGGCGGCCCGTGATCACGGCGTCGAGCTCGTCGTCGCCGTGGGCGGCGACCCCACCGTCCACGACGTCGTCAACGGGCTGCTGGGCGACGGCGGCGACACGCCGCCCGGCGCTGGCGACCTGCCGGTGCTGGGCGTCGCCGGCGTCGACTGCGACTTCGCGCGCACGTTCGGGCTGGACCGGGGCGCCGACGTCGTCGCCCGCCACCTGACCGGTCCGCACACGATGACCGTCGACATCGGTGAGGTGGCCTGCGCGGCGCCCGACGGGCGCCCGGTCCGCCGGCTGTTCGCCAACGTGGCCCAGGTCGGGTGGGGCGCGGAGCTCGTGCGGCACCGCCGCAGGCTGCCCGCGTGGACGGGCCGGGTGGGCAACCTGCTCGCGGCCTGGACGGCCATCTCGACGCTGGACCGCCAGGAGGCCGAGGTACGCGTCGCCCACACGGCCGCGACGCTGCCGGTCGTGGCGCTCGTCGCCGCCAACGGTCAGTTCTTCTCCGGCGGCATGAAGGTCGCGCCGCGGGCGCTGCCCGACGACGGGCGGCTCAACGTGCTCGTCTTCACCGGCCCGCGCAGCCAGGTGTTCACCCTGACCCAGCCGCTGCTGCGCGGCGAGCACCTGCCGCACCCGCAGATCACGGAGTGGCAGTCACCGCGCGTCACGGTGGCGCCTGCGCGCCCCCTGGCGGTGGAGGCCGACGGCCGGCTGCTGGGCCGCACGCCGGCGACCGTCACGCTGCGGCGGCGGGCACTGCGCGTGAAGGTCTGAGCCCGCCGGCTACAGCGAGGCGAGCAGGCCGGCGAGCAGGGCCGCCCGATCCGGCAGGGACGCGACCTCGACGTACTCGTCGGCGGTGTGCAGGCCGGCGCCGACCGCGCCGAGCCCGTCCAGCGTGGGCAGGCCGAGCGCCGCGGTCAGGTTGCCGTCGCTGCCGCCGCCGACCGACGTCTCGTCCAGGTCGTCACCCAGGGCCGCGGCCACGCGGCGGGCGGCCCGCACCAGCGGCCCCACGGCCGGGGTGCGCCGGAAGGCGGGGCGGTTCACCGCCCCGTCCACGGCCAGGTGCGCCCCGGCGGCGACCCGCAGGCCGCGCAGGGCGCGCTCGACGCGCCGTGCCTCGGCGTCGTCCCAGAAGCGCACGTCCAGCTCGGCGCGGGCACGCTCCGCGACGACGTTGGGGCGCGTGCCCCCGGCCACCACACCGACGTTGACGGTCGTGCCCGACTGCGGGTCCGACAGCTCGTGGGCCGCCACGGCGAGCCGTGCGAGCGCCACGTTCGCGTTGACCCCGCGGGGGAAGTCCTGCCCCGCGTGCGCCGCCTGCCCCGTGACGGTCAACGTGTAGTTGGCGATGCCCTTGCGGGCGGTCTTCAGGCTGGCCCCGGGGCCGGCCGCCTCCAGCACGAGAGCGTGGGCGCAGCCGGCCGCGACGTCCTCGATGAGGGGGCGCGAGTCACGGCTGCCGGCCTCCTCGTCGGCGGTGAGCAGGACCACCAGGGGCCGGGCGGGCCTGACGCCCAGCTCGCCCAGCGCGCGGACCGCATGCAGGGCCAGGACGATCCCGGCCTTCATGTCCTGTGAGCCGGGTCCGTAGGCGCGGCCGGCCTCGACGCGGAACGGGTTGCGCGCCAGGGTGCCGACCGCGTGGACCGTGTCGATGTGGCCCAACAGCAATGCCGGCCGGGCGTCGCTCCCGTCGCGGGGATCGGCGGGCCAGTGCACCTCAAGGTGCGTCCCCACCCCCTCGCGGTGGTGGCGGCGCACCGTGGAGCCGAGCTCGGCCCAGCGCGCCGCGGTGGTCTCGGCCAGCGCGTCGAGGCGCCCGGCGTCGCCGGTGGGGCTCTCGTGCTCGACGAGCAGGCGCAGGTCGTCGAGCATCGCCGGGGTGGCCTCGCGCAGGTGCGCGGCCAGGCGTGCGACGGCGGGCCCGTCCGCCACCGTCAGCCGGCCCTGCTCCCCGACGGCTCCCGCCCGGGGGTGTGGCACTCCTCGGCGACGGTGACGGCGCGCAGCCGGTCGGCACGCACCGCGTGCCCGATGCCGGGCCCGGCGGGCACGGCGACGGTACCGTCGGCCGCCAGCGTCACCGGCGGCTCGATGATGTCCTGCTCCCAGTAGCGCTCGCTGGCGGAGGTGTCGCCCGGCAGGGTGAAGCCGGGGAGGCTGGCCAGGGCGATGTTGTGCAGCCGGCCGATCCCGGACTCGAGCATCCCGCCGCACCACAGGTCCACGCCACGGGAGCGGCACAGCTCGTGCAGGGCCAGGGCCTCCGCGTGCCCGCCCAGGCGACCGACCTTCGCGTTGACCACCCGGCAGGCCCCGATGTCCAGCGCGCGCCGGGCCGTCGCCGCCGAGCGGATGCTCTCGTCCAGGCAGACCGGCGTGGACAGTCGCGCCTGCAGGGCCGCGTGGTCGACGATGTCGTCATCGGCCAGCGGCTGCTCGATCATCATCAGACCGTAGGCGTCGAGCCGGCGCAGATGCTCGACGTCGGCCAGAGTGTAGGCGCAGTTGGCGTCGACCATGAGGGGGATGTCGCCGAACGCGTCGCGCACCCCCTCGACGACGTCGGTGTCCCAGCCCGGCTCGATCTTGATCTTGATCCGCGCGTAGCCCTGCTCCAGGAAGCGCCCGACCTCGTCCAGCAGCGCGCCGACGTCGTCGTGGATACCCACGCTCACGCCGGCGGGCACCCGCCCAGGGCCCCCGCCGAGGGCCTTGGACAGCGGGGCCCCGCGGGCCCGTGCCCAGGCGTCCCACACCGCGGTCTCCACGGCCGCCTTGGCCATGCGGTTGCCGCGCACGGCCGCCCAGCGGCCGGCGAGGTCGGCGGGGTGCGCGACGGTGGCGCCCAGGACGCGCGGCAACAGGTGGGCGCGCAGGCAGGTCAGCGCGGTCTCGACGCTCTCCTCGCTGTACAGCGGCTCCTCGCCGGCGGTCAGCTCCCCGTAGCCCTGCACCCCGCCGCAGTGCACGCGGGCCAGCACGATGTCGCGGTCCCGCTGGGTGCCGAAGCTGGTGCGAAAGCGCCCGCGCATGCGCATCGCGACGCGGATCAGGTCGACGCGCTCCAGCGTCAGCTCGGGCATCTACGACGGCGGGACACGCGTCAGCACGTACCAGCTCACCGCCGCCCCGGCGGCGGGCGGGCTGAGGTCGACCGCGCGCAGCCCGGCGTCGAACGCGGCGCGCAGCGCCTCGCGCACGCCCAGCCGCCACGCGAGGGCCGCCCCGGCGTCGGCCCGCTTCACCGCGCCGACGTCGGCGGGCAGCGCCACCCGCGCGACCGGGGCGTCCAGCGCGTCACGATCAAGCTCCCCGGGGCGCGGCAACCCGCCCTCGTCCACCGCGCCGGCCAGCGCCGGCGCGGCGGCGGCGTCGGCCACGTGGTGCCGCCCGACGGGCTCGTCGAGCCGCCAGTCGGCCAGCAGCCGGTCGGTGGGCAGACCGCGGTTCAGCTCGTCGCGCATCCGGCCGTACCGGTCGACGTAGTAGTGGGCGGCGACGGCGCCCAGCTTGTGCAGGTTCAGGTAGGCGTTGCGCGACTCGAGCGGGTCGAAGGTCCACACGACCCGCCGCAGCCCCCGCTCGCGGGCGGCGTCGCGTTGCGCGAGCTTGAGGCGCCGGCCCAGGTCGCGCGAGCGGTACTCGGGCAGGACCCCGAGCATGTGCGAGCACAGCACGGTCTCGTCGCCGTCCAGGCCCACGAAGCCGTAGACGAAGCCCACGGGCCGGTCGCCGTCGTAGGCGACGAGCACCATGCCGCCGAAGTGGGCGGCGGTGATGAGCTGGCCGCGCGGGACGACCTCGACGTCGGCCATGCCCCACGCGGCGCGCTGCAGGTCCTCGACGTGCCCGCAGCCGGTCGCGTCGTCGACGGCCCGGATGCCCACCTCGGCCATGCCGGCATCCTTGCATAGGATCGGGGCATGGCGACCACGCTGGCACGGGCGAGCGAGGCGATGGCGGCGGCCGGCGTCGACGCCCTGCTCCTCGGCCCCGGCGCGGACCTGCGCCACCTCACCGGCTACCACGCGCTCGCGCTCGAACGGCTGACGCTGCTGGTCGCGCGCGCCGACGGCCGCCACACCCTGCTCGTGCCCCGCCTGGAGCGACCCCGCGCCGAGGCCGCCGGCGTCCCCGAGGGCGTCGAGCTGCGCGACTTCGCCGAGACCGACGACCCGTACGCACTCGCCGCCGCCGCCCTGACCGATCTGCCGCCACGCCCGACCCTGGGCGCCGGCGACCGGTTGTGGTCGACGTTCCTGCTGGGCCTGCAGGAGTCCATCCCCGCGGCATCGTGGTTACGGGCCTCGACGGTCACCCGGGCGCTGCGCATGCGCAAGACGAGCCACGAGGTCGAGGCGCTGCGACGGGCGGCGCGGGCCATCGACCGGGTGCACGCGGGCGTGCCCCGGCTGCTGCGCCCGGGGCGCAGCGAGCGGGAGGTGGGCAGGGACATCGCCGATCGGATCCTGGCCGAAGGCCACGAGCGGGTGAACTTCGTCATCGTGGCGTCCGGGCCCAACGGAGCCTCGCCCCACCACGAGACGGGCGCCCGCCGGCTGCGCGCCGGGGACGGGGTCGTCGTAGACATCGGCGGGACCATGGACGGCTACTGCTCGGACTGCACCCGGGACTACGTGGTCGGGCGCTCCCCGGAGGGGTACGCCGACGCCCACACGGCGCTGGAGGCGGCCCAGGAGGCGGCCTGCGCGGCGGTGCGCCCCGGCGCGACCGCCGCCTCGGTCGACGCCGCCGCCCGCGACCTGCTGACCGACGCCGGCTACGGCGACCTGTTCGTCCACCGGACCGGCCATGGCATCGGCCTGGAGGAGCACGAGGAGCCGTACATCGTCGCGGGCAACGACCTGGCCCTGGAGCCGGGCATGACCTTCTCGGTCGAGCCGGGCGTATACCTGCCGGCTCGTTTCGGCCAGCGCATCGAGGACATCGTGGTCGTCACCGACGCCGGGGGGGAGCGCCTGAACACCCTCGACCGCGCTCCCGTCGCCGTCGGCGGGTGACGGCGTGACCCCCCTCACGACCGACCAGCGCGACCTGCTCGACCTGGTGCGGTCCTACGCCGGGGGCAGGCTCGCCCCGCGCGCCGCGGAGGACGAGCGCGCGGGAGTCTTCCCACGGGACCTGCTGGCCGAGCTGGGATCCATGGACCTCATGGGGCTGCCGTTCCCCGAGGAGCTGGGAGGGTCGGGACAGCCCTACGGCGTGTACCTGCGCGTGGTCGAGGAGCTCGCGCGCGCGTTCCTGTCGGTCGGGTTGAGCCTGTCGGTGCACACGCTCGCGACGTGGGGGGTGCTCACACATGCGCCGGCGCCGCTGCGGGACCGGGTCGCCCACCGCATGACGGCGGGGGAGTGGCTGGGCGCCTACTCGCTGTCGGAGCCGGCGAGCGGCTCGGACGCCGCGTCACTGTCCACCCGGGCGGTCCGCGACGGTGACGCCTACGTCGTCAACGGCACGAAGGCGTGGGTCACGCACGCCGGCGAGGCCGACTTCTACCTGTTGTTGTGCCGCACCGACGAGCACCGCACGCGGGGCGTGAGCGCCCTGTACGTCCCCGCCGACACACCGGGCCTGTCGTTCGCCCCACCCGAGCGCAAGATGGGCCTGCGCAGCTCTCCGACCCGCCAGGTGCGCTACGACGACGCGCGGGTGCCCGCCGCTCACCTGCTGGGCAGGGAGGGGGAGGGCCTCGGGCTGGCGCTGCGGGCGCTCGACAGCGGCCGACTCGGCATCGCCGCCTGCGCCGTGGGCCTGGCCCAGTGCGCGCTGGAGCACGCCGTCGCCCACGCCCGCGGGCGCGAGCAGTTCGGGCGGCCGATCGGCGACTTCCAGGGCGTGGGCTTCATGCTGGCCGACATGGCCACGAGGATCGCCGCGGCCCGGGCGCTGTACCTGGAGGCGGCGGCGCGCCGCGACGCCGGGGACGAGCACCGCTCGATGGCGGCGATGGCCAAGCTGTTCGCGACCGACACGGCGATGGCCGTCACCGTCGACGCGGTGCAGGTGCTCGGCGGCTACGGCTACGTCACCGACTACCCGGTCGAGCGGCTGATGCGGGAGGCCAAGGCTCTGCAGATCGTCGAGGGCACCAACCAGATCCAACGCCTGGTCGTCTCCCGCGGTCTGCTCGGGAATGGCTCGGCAGTCGCAGGGGCGTGAGCGCCGGGTCATCCGCCGGGCGCTCACGGCGGGTGCGGCCACATGGCTGGCGGTGACGGCGACGCTGGTGGCACTCGGCGACGCCGGTATCGGTCCGCTGCTGGCCGGAGGCCCGCCCGCCACCGTCGTCGCCAGCGTCTGGCTGCTGCTCGCGGCCGTCCTCGACGTCGCCGCCGGCCTTCCCGTGGGCCGCCGGCGGGTCGCCTGGACGGTCGGCATGGTGGTGGCGACCCTGCTGCTGCCGCCCGTCCTGGGCGCCGTCGGCCGCGCGGTCGCGGGCGCCTGACACTCCGGGTGCGGCGCCGCCCGGGCGCCTCGGACGATAGGGTGACCGCGATGCCCGAGTTCACCTGCACCGAGTGTGGCGGGGCCTTCTCGCTGCCCACCGCCGTCGTCGAGCGCTACCCGGGATGGACGCCGCGGCGCTGCCGCCACTGCCGCGACGGCGGCGGCGGCGCCCGCGGCGCGGTGGAGGAGAACCTGACGGTCGAGGAGGTGCTCGACCGCTACCACGGCGGGCCCGACACGGGCGTGTTCACCGATGGCAGCGCCGACCCCAACCCCGGCCCCGGGGGCTGGGGCGCGGTCTACGCGGTCGACGACGCGGTGGTCACCCGGGCCCACGGGCACGAGTCGCACACGACGAACAACCGCATGGAGCTCACCGCCCTGCTCGCCGGCTACGACCTCGTGCCGGCGGGCACGCCCGCGACGATCTACACCGACAGCGACCTGGCGGTGCGGACCATCAACGAGTGGGCGCCGCAATGGGAGGCGCGCGGCTGGCGGCGCAAGGCCGGTCCCATCGCCAACCTCGACCTCGTGCGGCTGCTGTATGCCAAGGCCCGGCAGCGGCCCGAGTTGCGGCTGCGCTGGATCCGCGGCCACGGCGGCGCCCGCTGGAACGAGTACGCGGACGCGCTGTCCACCGCGTACCGCCGCCTCCGGGTGTAGGTCGCCCGCGCGGGCCCCGGGCACGGTACGTGACCTTCTCAACCACGGGAACGGATCGGTCGACCGGTGCGTTGCGAGCGGGGGAGCGACCGGCTACAAACCGGCCCCATACGCCGCACAGTCGAACGGCGCGCCCATCGCGTCTCCCGTCGTCAGCAGGACCCATACACGGAGGTACGCCGACGTGGCCAGCGAGCAAGTTCCCCAGGACGACGAGTTCCAGGAAGTCGACGAGGATGTCGACGACGGCCTCGAGCTCGACGACCTCCAGGACTACGACGACCCCACCGCCCTCGACGACGACGCCCTCGACGACGCCGACCCGGCCGAAGAGAAGGACGCCGACCCGGTCGGCGACGAGGACGCCGAGGAGGACGACGACGCGTCCGACGAGCCCGACGTCCCCGAGGAGGACGTCGCGGACGAGGACGTCGCGGACGAGGACGACGAGGACGAGGAGGAGAGCCTGGAGGCCCTGCTCACCCGCGGACGGGACATCGACGACTCCGAGATCGACAGCGAGTCCCGTCAGGGCCTCACCCCGGTGACCCCGCTGGTGGGGGCGGGCGAGTTCACCTGTCGCTCCTGCTTCCTCGTCAAGCGCCGGGCGCAACTGGCCGACGAGGAGCGGCTGATCTGTCGGGACTCCATGTGAGCGCCGGCGGGGGCGCTGCCCCCGCCGAGACCGACCGCGCCGCCGCGGCCGGTGGTCCCTCCGCGGTCCGGCGGCCCGCGCGCCGCGGGCTGTCGCGCACCGCCCTGGCCGCGGCCGGCGGCATGCTGCTCTACGCCGGTCATCCTCCCGTCGATGTCGCGTGGGCGGGCCCCCTCGCCCTGGTGCCGCTGCTGGCGCTCGCGCGCCACTGCGCCCGCGGGCCCCGGCCCCTGCGCGCCGCCGCCGGGTGGGGGCTGCTGGCCGGCCTGGCGTTCTTCGGGCCGCTGATCTGGTGGCTGGAGCGGTTCGGCGTCCTGCCGTGGGCGCTGCTGAGCCTGCTGCAGGCCTCCACCGTGGCCGCGTTTGTGGCGGGCATGGCCCACTGGGAGGGGCGGCGGTGGCGGCCCGCCGTCGCCATCGTGTTCTGGGTGGCGCTGGAGGCGGCGCGCAGCGTGTTCCCCCTGAGCGGCTTCCCGTGGGGCGTGCTCGGCTACACCCAGCACGACGGGGGGCCGCTGTTGCCGGTGGCCCGGACCCTCGGCGTGCTCGGGGTCAGCGGCGTCTGCGCGGCGCTGGGCGCCTGTGCCGAGGAGGCTCTGCACCGCGTGCGGCGCTCACCGCGGCACGCGGCGGCCCCGGTGCTGAGCGCTGTGGCGACGCTCCTGGCAGCCGTGGGCCTCGGCCTGATCGGTCCGCCGCCACCGACAGGGCGGTCGCTGGACATGGCGGCCGTGCAGGGCAACGACATCGAGTCGACGAGCGCGGCCGGGGTCGCCCGCGTCCAGACGGGACGCATCGTCCGGGTCGCCGAGCGGATGGTCGAGGCCTCGCGGCCGCTGGCGCGTGCGCCGGGGGCTCCGCCGGACGTGGTGGTGTGGCCGGAGAACTCGCTGGACGCCGACATCCGCGACACCGCCAACGCGCCCGTCCGGGCCCTGGTGTCCGAGGCCCTGGCCGTCACCCGGGGCAGCCGCCTGCTGGCCGGGGCCTACCTCGCCGGGCCGCGCCCGGACACGCTGTACAACGTCCAGGCGGAGGTCCTCGCGCCCGGCCGCCTCGGGCAGATGTACCGCAAGCGGTCGGCGGTGCCGTTCGCCGAGTACGTGCCCGCACGGCGGTGGCTCGGATGGTTCCCCGGTCTCGAGCAGGTCCCCAACGACATGCTGGCGGGCCGGCGCCCGCAACTGCTGCGCTTCGGTGACGCCCGGCTCGGCACGCTCATCTGCTTCGAGAACGTGTTCCCCGAGCTGGCGCGAAGCGAGGTCCGCGCCGGTGCGCAGCTGCTGCTCGTGTCGACGAGCAACGCGAGCTTCGGACGCACCCCCATGAGCCGCCAGCACCTGGCGTTCAGCCAGCTGCGCGCCGTCGAGTCCGGCCGCTGGCTGCTGCATGCAGGCATCTCGGGGATCTCCGGGGTGGTCGACCCCGGGGGTCGCGTGACCCGGCGGACCGGCCTGTTCAACCAGGCGGTCGTGCGCGCCGACCTGCCGCTGATCGACGGCGCGACACCCGCCGTGCGCCTGGGAGGCCTCGTGGGCCCCGCCGCCATGGTCGGGGCCGCGCTCGTCGTCGCGTGGCCGACCGTCCAACGGGGCCTGCGGCTCCCCCGGTCCTCCCGGCGGGCCCGCTGACGCGAACGCGCCCCGGTGGGGCGCTGGTATCGTCGCCGGACGGCGCTGCTCGCCGGCCGGCCCGCCCCCGTCATCCAGCGGCCTAGGATCCCGGCCTTTCAAGCCGGCAACGCGGGTTCGAATCCCGTCGGGGGCACCGACAAAGCTGCTGGTCAGACTCTGTTTATGCCCCCCGCCGACGTCTCATCGCGGCTGACGCGGCCCACGCGGGCCCACTACAGCGGGGCCGGGAGGCCCTACGACCGGCGCCGGATGAGACGGCCCGAGGGCCTCCAGGAGGGCGTCGAGGCGGTCGGCGATCTTGTCGTCGGCGTCTTCGTAGAGGTGCCTGCACCTGTCCTCGGTGAAGGCCGCCGAGCTGTGCCCGGCACGCTTGCTGATCGTCCCGAGGTCCACGCCGGCCGCCACCCAAAGCGACACGAACGTGTGCCTGAGCTGATGGCAGGTCAGGGGGTCGAGGCCGGCAGCCTCGACTGCCGGTCGCCAGACGTCACGGCCGAACGCCGCCCGCCGCAACGGTGCTCCACGCACCGTCGTGAAGGCCAGCGCATCGACGTCCCGGGCGCAGTAGCGCTCCAGGTGCTCGGCCAGCTCGGCCGCCACGCGCCGAGGAAGGGGGACTGTGCGCTGCCCGTTCTGCGTCTTCGTGGGGCCGAAGGCCATGCTCCCGTTGAGCTCGACCAGCGTCTCGCTGACCTTCACCCGGGCGCGGAGCAGGTCGATGCTGCGCCGGCGCAACGCGGCCATCTCCCCGAAACGCAACCCGCCGTAGGCCGCGAGCAGGACGAAGGCGCGGAACCTGGGCACGGCCGCGTCGGCAAGGTCGGCGACCTCCTCGGCCGTGAGGAAGCGCTGCTCGCGCGCCTCGTCGCCGGGGAGTGGGACCTCATGCGCGGGGTTGCTCGGTAGGCGTCGGTCCGCGACCGCGGCCGCGAGGATGCGGCGCAGCGCGAACACCGCCTTCCTGGTCGTCGACACCGACAGGCCGTCGGCTCGAAGGCCCGCCGCCCAGGCCCGTACGTCCGCGTTCGAGATCCCCGACAGGGGAAGGTGCCCGAACGTCGGCAGCACTTGGTGGCGGACCGTGGCGTCCAGGCGCGCCAGCGTCGTCGGCCGCAGGTCCACCACGGAGCGCCGCCACTCGGTGACGAACGCGGCCACCGTCTCGCGCGCGCCCGCGGGGTCGATGTAGGCGCCGGAGAGGACATCTCCCTCGACCCTCGTCCTGTACTTCCCGCGAGACCCTGTCACACCTGTCACAGCTGTCACCCATCGACCCCCACACAGTGACTGAGGTGACAGGTGTGACAGGGCTTCGCAACCAGCTGGGCGCTCGCTACCACTACCTGTCCTCGCCGCCACCGGCCAAAGACCCCCGGGGGGTGCCGCTTTGATGACGGGCGGCGCCCTTCGGCACTACGTCCCCGCAACCGCCGCGCACCACGAGGAGGTAACGCAGCATGACCGCCACCGCCAGCCGCATCCGCCGCGTCCAGGACCGCGCCATCGCC